>JACCSF010000188.1 GCA_013813135.1 Thermoleophilaceae bacterium
CTCCAGGGCGCCGCAGGCCACCACCACGCGCGGGGCGCGCACGGTCACGCGCGCGGTGTGCCCGCTCTCGGGGTCGGCGTAGACGGCCTCCACCCCCGCGGCGCGCCCGCCCTCGACGAGCACACGCTCCGCGAAGCAGCGCACGATCACCTCGGCGCCGTGCTCGCGCGCGTCCGCGAGGTAGGTGCGGGCCGTGGAGAGCTTGGCGCCGGAGCGGTCGCCGAACCCGATCAGGCCGGCCGTGTCCGCCGAGTAGCGGGACTCGTCGATGTTGCGGGTGATCGTCTTGAACGACCAGCCCAAACGGTCCGCGCCCGCCTTCATGCGCGCCTGGGTCCCGTTCAGGTCCGAGCACCGGTCGTTCACCGAGAGGCGCTTCCACACCGCGTCGAGGTGGCGGTCGAACTCGGGGCCGTCGAGGCCCTCGAGCCCGTGCTCGCGCGCCCACTGCTCGCGCACCCACGGCTTCGTGCGCAGGCAGTTGGTCCAGTTGATCGTGGTGCCGCCGCCGTATCCGGAACCGGCGTAGAGCGACACGTTCATGTCGGCGGTCGGGTTGGGCCCGCCGCGCCAGTAGAGGTTCTGGTAGGCCCACAGCTCGTACTGGTTGAACTCCGACTCGTCGAAGAGCCCGCCCGCGTCGAGCACGATCACCCGCTGGCCCGCCTCGGCGAGCGCCGCCGCGATCACGCCGCCGCCGGCGCCAGAGCCGACCACGATGGCGTCCGCCTCGTAGGCGTCCTCGTCGCGGTCCGGCACTAGCGGGGCCACCGAGCGCGCCTGGGGCTCCGACGGCGCGCCCGGTCCCGGGTAGCCGAACTCAGACCAGAACGCGTTCACTCCCGTTTGCGGGTCCGGCATGCCGTAGGCGAAGAAGAGCGACAGGCCGACGAGCGCCTGCGCGCCTGCGCGCGCCTCCGGCCCGAGGGCGGCGAGGTTGCGCAGCAGCTGCTCGCGCGAGCGCTGCGAGGCGCCCAGGAAGCCCATTTCGGCGAGCCCGAGCGCGAGCCGGCCGAGGCCTTCGCGCTGAAGGTCGGGCATCTGCGCGAGCGCCTGCGCGACCCCCTCGTGGGCACCCATCTCGCTGCCCGAGCGCGCCCAGAACCCGTGCGGGTCATCGGGCCGGTCGATGCGGGGCACCACCGTGTCCGCGATCGCTCGCAGGACCTCACGTTGGGTGTCGTTCATCCACTTACCTCCCTCTGCTGGGCCGCAAGGACCCCGGCTCGGCCGGGTGCGCGCGGTCCGCTCAAGTGCCGGCAGCCTATTGTCGCGCCTCCGGACGGTCAACAGTGCGTTGATTTTTCTCGCCTCCCTGTCTAGGTTGGCGCGATGGACGCCGGGCCCGCTCGCAGGCGCCGGCCGAGCAAGGGCGATCTCAAGGAACGGGCCATCCTGACCACCTGCGAGCGCCTGCTCGGCGACAAGGCACTGCGCGAGATCGGGGTCGACGAGCTGGCGGCGGGCGCCGGCATCTCGCGGCCGAGCTTCTACTTCTACTTCGAGTCTAAGACCGCCGTGCTGCGCGCGCTGGTCGAGCGGCTGGCCGACGAGATGTACGCCGAGGCGGAGAGCTGGCTCGAGCGTGAGGACGACTCTCCGGAGGTGACGGTGTCGCGGTCGATCGGGGCGGCCGCCCAGCAGTGGCGCGAGCACGGCCCCGTCCTGCGTGCCGCGGTCCAGACCTGGGGTTCGGTTCCCGAGCTGCGGGCTGTCTGGGAGGACGTCGTGCGCCGCTTCGTCGAGCAGTCTGCCGCCCGCATCACCGACGAGCGCTCCTGTGGTGCCGCGCCGCCGGGGCCCGAGCCCGAGGCGCTCGCCAAGGCCCTGATCTGGATGAACGAGCGCTGCTTCTACACGAACTCGCTGGGAGCGGATCCATCGCTGGCAGACGCCGAGTTGGTGCCCACGCTCACGGCGATCTGGCTGCGCTCGATCTACGCGAGCGTCACGCCTCCACCAGCAGCGTAACGGGCCCGTCGTTGACGAGCGACACCTGCATGTGGGAGCCGAACGCGCCGCCCTGCGCGCCGAGCGCCGACCGCACCCGCTCGTAGAGCGGCTCGGCCTGCTCCGGGGGCGCCGCGTCCACGAAGCTCGGGCGGTTGCCCTTGCGGGCGTCGCCGTAGAGCGTGAACTGCGAGACGCAGAGCAGCTCGCCGCCGACGTCGCGAACGGAGAGGTTCAGCTTGCCCTCGGCATCCTCGAACACGCGCAGGCGCGCGACCTTGCCGGCGATCCGGTCGGCCTGCTCCCCGGTGTCGCCCGTTCTCACGCCGAGCAGCACGAGCAGCCCGAGCCCGATACGGGCGACCTCCTCCCCGTCCACCTCGACCGAAGCGCTGCTGACGCGCTGTACGAGCGCGCGCACTAGCCGAGAGCGTCGGCGAGCATGTTGCGTTGTGTCGGGCGAGCCGCTTCGTAGCGGGCCCTGCCCTCGTCGGTCAGGCAGGCGAAGATGCCGCGGCGGTCCGCCGAGCAGATCGCTCGGGTGACCAGGCCTTCGGCCTCGAGCCGCCCGATCAGCCGCGACAGGGCGCTTTGGCTGAGATAGACGGAGTCGGCCAGCTCCTGCATGCGGTGCTGGCCCTTGTCGGGCGCCGCCAGGCGGTCGAGCACCTCGAACTCGCTGACTCCCAGGCCGTGCTCGTCCTGGAGGACGCGTTCGAGCGCACAGGTGACGCGTGCGTGCCGGTCGAGCAGGTCGCGCCAACTCTCGACGAGGGCCTCGTCGGGCGCCGCCCGCTTCGGGGCCCGCTCCTGTCCGGGTGCGGTCATGACGGGCGCCATTTTAGCAGGATCTCGAAAATATTGCGCTTAACAAAAGATGCACGTAAAAACCTTGCGCGTGCATGTACTCTCATCGGCCATGTCTGCTTCAACGTCTTCTGCTTCCACGTCCCCCGACGCAGGCCTCCACTGGGACGCGCGCCTCTGGGGTGCGCTCGTGGTGCTCTGCGGTGTCCTGTTCCTCGACGGGCTCGACGTCTCGATGGTCGGCGTCGCGCTTCCCTCTATCGGTTCCGATCTCGACCTCTCGACCTCCTCCCTGCAGTGGGTGGTCTCGGGCTACGTGCTCGGCTACGGCGGCCTGCTGCTGCTCGGTGGGCGCTTCGCCGACCTGCTCGGCCGCCGCCGGGTGCTGCTGAGCGCCCTCGCCGTCTTCACGGTTGCGTCGATCCTCGGCGGGATGGTCGACGACGGCACCCTGCTGATCGCCACGCGGTTTTTCAAGGGCGCCGCCGCGGCGTTCACAGCGCCGGCGAGCCTCTCGATCATCACCACGACGTTCGAGGAGGGGCCGGCGCGCAACCGTGCGCTCAGCATCTACACCGCGTGCGGCGCCAGCGGCTTCTCGCTCGGTCTCGTCTTCGGCGGCCTGATGACCGAGCTGGGCTGGCGCTGGAGCTTCCTGCTCCCTGTCCCGGTCGCGATCGCGTTGCTGATCGTGGCGCCGCGCGTACTCCCCAAGGACGCGCCGATAGCCGGCGTGCGGCGCAGGTTCGATCTCGCGGGCGCGGTAACGCTCACCGCGGGGATGCTGCTGCTCGTGCGCACGGTCGTCGAGGCGCCCGACGCGGGCTGGGACGATCCTGCCACGCCCGGCGGGCTGATCCTGTCGGCGCTCCTGCTTGCCGCCTTCGTGGCGATCGAGCGGCGCTCCGCGCATCCGCTCGTGCGGCTCGGCATCCTGCGCTCCGCGCCGCTGGTGCGGGCCAACCTGGGGATGGCGAGCGTCTTCGGCGCCTACGTCGGCTTCCAGTTCGTCGGCACCCTGTACCTGCAGTCGCTGCTCGGCTGGTCGCCGCTGGAGACCGCGCTCGCGTTCCTGCCCGGGGGCCTGATCGTCGCTTTCGGATCGCCGCGTCTAGGTCCCCTGGTGGACCGCTTCGGCACCGGGCGGCTGATCCTGGTCGGCTCGCTGGCCTTCGTGGTCGGCTACGGGCTGTTCCTGCGGATCGGGGACTCGTTCTCGTACGTCGGGCTGTTTCTGCCGACGATGCTGCTGATCGGCATCGGCTTCGCGCTCTGCTTCCCGGCTCTGAACATGCAGGCGACGGCAGGCGTGGCCGACCACGAGCAGGGTCTTGCGTCCGGCCTGGTCAACACCTCGTTCCAGGTGGGCGGCGCGCTCGGCCTGGCGATCGTGACCGCCGTGGTCAGCGCCAACACGGGCACGGCCACGGACGCCGCCTCGATGCTGGACGGCTTCCGGCCGGCGATCGCGGTCGTTACGGGCGTGGCGGCGCTGGGGGTGGCGGTGGCGCTGGCCGGATCGCCGCGGTTCTCGCGGGTGGGTCGGCTCGAGCCCGCGGTGGTGGAGCCTGGTACTGAGGCGGTGCCCGAGGGGCTGCCTGAGGAGGTTGCCGGGCGCGAGGCTGCTTGACCGCGGCCATCAAGGCCGCTCGTCCCTTGCTGCCACCATGCCGCCCATGGCGGCGGTCGACGCGGTCCAGAGCTATGTGAGCGAGCTGCCCGCGCTGCGCGCGCGGCGGCTCGCTCACGGCGAGTGGGGCATCACCGTGCCGGGCGACGAGCTCGACGGCGAGCCGCTCGACGTCGGCCTGCGCGTCGCGGACGGCCTGCTGCGCGCCCAGGCCGTGGCGCTGCACGAAGCCGGCGACCTCGACCCCTGGATGCTGCTCTGGTGGAACCGCCAGACGCGCATGGTGCGCTTCGGCTGCACGCGCTCCCGCGACCTATGGGTCCACGCGGACCTGCCGGCGGCGTGCGTGGACGAGCCGGCGGTGGACCGCCTGCTCGGACTGCTGGTCGAGGCGGTCGTGGCGCTGCGCGGCCACGCCGGGCAAGCCAGGGCCGCCTCATCCTGAGTGTGGTTGGCTCAGGCCGTGCGCAGCCGGTTGCTGAACGCCTGGTAGTCCTTGCGGTCCGGCCGCATGTTCGCCGCCAGCGCCGCGTGGCGGCGGGCTTCGGCGGTGCGGCCCGTGTTCGCGAGTGAGCGGCCCAGGCAGAAGTGGGCGTAGTCGTTGACCGGGTGGCGCTCCACGACGGCGGCGAACTCCTCGGCCGCCTGCTCGAAGCGGCGCGAACGGAAGTACGCGCGCCCGAGCGCCTCGCGGATCGAGCTCTTGTCGGGCTCCAGCGAGCGGGCCCGTTCGAGCGGGATCGCAGCGGCCGCGAAGTCGCCCGCTTCGAGTAGCTCGCTGCCCTTGCGAAACAGCTCGTACGCGTCCTGGTCCTGTCGGTCTTCGATGCTCATAATTCGCCCTCAACGGTACTCGCGTCAGGTGAGGTTGTCCTTAGGCGTTCGACCGCATCGAGGATGGCCGCCGCGACGCTCTCCTTGGACCCCAGCGCAACGTGCCGCTCCGCGTCCGAGGTCACGATCGTGACCTCGTTGTCGGGGGCGTCGAAGCCGACCTCGGCGCGCGAGATGTCGTTCACGACCACCGCGTCCAGGCCCTTGCGCTCCAGTTTGGCCCGGCCCCGCTCCACGGCGCCTGCGCCGTGCTCGGCGGCGAAGCCGACCAGGGTCTGCCCGGGCGCCCGCTGAGCCGCCAGCGCGGCGAGCACGTCCTCGGTGGGCTCCAGCGCCAGGGCGAGCCCGTCACGACCCGACTTGCTGATCTTCTCGTCGAGCGCCTCGCTCGGGCGGAAATCCGCGACCGCGGCCGCCATCAGCAAGACGTCGGCGTCGGCGAAGGCAGCCCGGGTGGCCTCGAGCAGCTCGGCGGCCGTCTCAACCTCGATCAGCCGAACGCCGGCGGGAGCCGGGAGCGTCACGTTGGCCGCGACCAGCGTCACCTCCGCTCCACGCCGGGCCGCCTGGCCAGCGAGCGCGAGCCCCATGCGCCCGGACGACCGGTTGCCCACGTAGCGAACCGAGTCGATCGGCTCACGGGTCCCGCCGGCGCTTACCAGCACGTGCAGGCCGTCCATCGGCCCGCCCGCCTTGCCGAGCAGCCCCTCGAGGGTCTCGAGGATCAGGGCCGGGTCCGCGAGCCGCCCCACTCCCCGCTCCCCGCGCGAGGCCAGCCGCCCGGTATCGGGCTCGACGATCGTGGCGCCGCGCGCCCGCAGCACGGCGAGGTTGTCCCGCGTGGCCGGGTGCTCGTACATGTGGTTGTTCATCGCCGGCGCCACCACGAGCGGAGCGGTGCACGCCAGCGCCGCGCTCGTCAGCAGGTTGTCGGCGAGCCCGTGCGCGAGCTTGGCCAGCGTGTTGGCCGACGCCGGCGCCACGCAGAACAGGTCGGCCTGGCGCACCAGCTCGAGGTGCGAGATCGGGTCGTGCGAGGGGGCCGGGTCGCCGGGGTAGGCGCCGCGTGCGGGATCGCGTTCGAACTCCTCGACCAGCACGGGTGCGCCGGTCACGCCCTCGAAGGTCGCGCGCCCTACGAACTGCAGGCTCGCGGGCGTCTGGACCACGCGCACGGCGTGGCCGGCGCCGGTGGCGAGGCGGACCAGTTCCACTGCCTTGTACGCGGCGATCCCGCCGGAAACGCCGACCAGGATTCGTGCCACGCTGACCGCCTTCCTAGCGCGAAGCAGCCGGCTTGGCCGGCTGCGCAGCGAATCCCATCAGCGGTACCGGTACTTGATCTTCCCGGCGGCGACTTCCTCGAGCGCGATCTTCAGGTAGTTCTTCGAGCCCGTCTCCACCATCGGAGGCGGGTACTCGTCGAAGGTTCCCTCGCCGAGGTTGTGGTAGTAGGAGTTGATCTGCCGTGCCCGCTTGGCGGCGACCAGAACGACCGCGTAGTGCGAGTCGACCTGTTCGAGAAGTTTGTCTAGGCGGGGTTTGATCACAGCGGTGACATGGTAGCGGCAAGTTTGCTCAGCTCCTGCAGAGCGCGCTGCAGATCGTCGTTGACGATGCGGTGGTCGAACTCGCCGGCGGCCGCCAATTCGTCACGCGCGGCCGCGAGGCGGCGCTCGATCTGCTCCGGGCGGTCCGACGCGCGCGCCGCAAGGCGGCGCTCGAGATCCTCGAACGAGGGCGGCTCGATGAAGATGAGCTTCGCCTCTGGCAGCGCGTCGCGCACCTGGCGCGCGCCCTGTACGTCGATCTCCAGCACGATCCCGCCTGCGGGGCGCTTGAGCTCGCTTGTCAGCGTTCCATAGCGGTTTGCCGCGTATTCGGCGTGCTCGACGAACTCGCCGGCGGCCACTCGCCGCTCGAAGTCCTCCTCGCCCAGGAAGTGGTAGTCGACGCCGTTGACCTCACCCTCGCGCGGCCTGCGCGTAGTGGCCGAGACCGCCAGCTCCAGCCCCGGCACGCGCTCCAGGAGGCCCTTGATCAGCGTGCCCTTGCCGACACCGGAGGGACCGGTGATGACCAGGATCGGGGCGGTCACTCGCCTAGCGGCGCAGGAAGGAGACGAGCTCGTTGCGCTGGCGCTCTGACAGCCCGCCGATCGTCTTGCTCGGCGAGATGCGGCAGTGCGTGAGGATGCGATTCACCTTCACGCGCCCGTATTTTGGGACCGCGAGCAGCAGGTCGAAGACCTTCGCGGTGAGCAGATACTCGGGCGGGTCCAGGAGCAGGCCGTGAATCTGGGCGCGGCCGGCTTTCAGGTCGCGCTTCAAGCGGGCGCGCCGCGTGCGGATCTCGTTCGCACGCTTCAGAGCGTCCATTCGCTGTGTAAGCGAGCGCTCTGGAGCCAGCCCGGCCGACTGAGTTTTGGCGGGCGTCTGGGGGGCGGCCGGCATGGGCGGCGATAGTACACGCTGAAGCCGGGGAGTCCAACGCTCCAGACGCAAAAAACGCGCGAATTCAGCTGGACCTCGACCTTAGCTTTAGGCTGGTTAGGGGAACTTGAGCGTATTGTCATCTTTTGCAGGGCTTTTCAGACGGGGTGGGTTGACGTAACCGTGAGCGGGCAAAGAAGTTCCCGCATCTTCCGGTGAAACGACGGTAGCCCGTCCCCCGGATGGGGCGGCGGGACGTTCCCGCTGGGGACCGGGGCCTGTGTGACGTCCCCCTGCCGTGCCTCAGACGGCGGCCGGTTCGCCGAGCTCCGCCGCAATACGCAGTCCGGCGGCCGGATCGCGGAAATTCTCGGTGCCCACGGCCACGCAGGTCGCCCCCGCAGACAGGAAGTCGGCCGCATGCCCGCCGGTCGCGATGCCGCCCATGCCGATCACGGGGATCGCAACCACCGTCGTCACCGAGCGGACCTGCTCGAGGGCGATCGCCCGCACCGCCGGTCCCGACACGCCGCCGGTGGTGCCGCCCAGCCACGGTCGAGCGGTGCGCGGGGCGAGCGCCATGCCCTTGAGCGTGTTGATCAGCGACACGGCATCCGCCCCGGCCTGCTCGGCAGCGCGGGCGACCGCCGCCGGATCGTTCGCGTTTGGAGTGAGCTTCACGATCAGCGGGCGGTCGGTGAGCGGGCGCACGCGCTCGACGGCGCGCGCGGTCTCGGCCGGGTCGGCCCCCATGACGAGGCCCGTCTCCACGTTCGGGCAGGACACGTTCAACTCGATCAGCGCGACCTCGTCCCTCTCCCCCGTGCGCCGCACCAGCGTGGCCAGCTCGTCCAGGCTGAAGCCCATCACCGAGACGATCAGCGGAACCGGGAGCTCGGCCAGCTCGGGCAGGTCCAGGCCGAGAAACCCTTCGAGACCCTTGTTGGGGAGGCCGATCGAGTTGATCAGTCCCGCGGGGGTCTCCCACAGCCGTGGAGGCGGATTACCTTCGCGAGCGGCTAGCGTGATCGTCTTGGAAACGAAGGCGTGAAAGGGGAAGCGCTCGAGCACGGCGTCGCCGAAGGCGTGTCGCGCGGCGATGGCGTCGAAGGTGCCCGAGCCGTTGAGCACCGGGCCCGCGAGCGGGATGCCGCAGAGCTCGGTCAATGCCCCGCTCCACCGAGCAGCGCCGATTCGAGCCGCTCGCCATCCAGCACGGGGCCATCGACGCAGAGCCGGATGTAGCCCTCCTTCGTTGGCACCACGCAGCCGAAGCAGGCGCCGAAGCCGCACGCCATCCCCGACTCCAGCGCCAGCTGGGCCGGCACGGCGAACTCCGCGCAGAGCAGGCGCACGGCCTCGAGCATCACCGGCGGCCCACAGGCGAACACGGTGGCGACGGGGTCGGCGTCGAGCTGCTCGCGCAGCAGGTCGGTGACCAGCGCCTGGCGCCCGGCCGAGCCGTCGTCTGTCGCCACCTCGGGCCGGCCCACGAACAGCGAGGCCGCCTCCGCGTGCGCGGCCGAGCGGAAACCGAGCAGGAGCGTCGCCTCGGGCCCCAGCTCGTCCTGCCAGCACAGCAACGGCGCCGTGCCGATCCCGCCCCCGACGAGCACCGGCCTTGTGCCCTCGCGCGGCGGGCGCCAGCCCAGCCCGAGCGGCCCGACCAGCGCCAGCCCCTCCCCCGCGCGCAGCTCGGCGAGGCGGGCGGTGCCGGGGCCGACCACCTCGAACAGGAAGCTCAGCTCGCCCTCGCGCGCGCGCGCGTGGGAGAACGCCCTGGGCAGATAGGGCCGCTCGTCGGCCCCGCCGCCCCACCGCTCGTCGGTGCTGAGCATGTAGAACTGCCCCGGCTGCGGATCCTGGGGCCCGCCCGAGTCGAGCGCGCGAACCAGGTGGTAGGCCCCCAGGCGCTCCACCGCGGTCACGTGCGCCGTCCGCCGCCGGGGCGGCGCCAGCGTGCGCGGCTCGTCGGCCACCTTCACGCGGGCCTCTCGGCCCCATCGGGCGATGCTTCGCGCGCGAAGCGGCTGTTGGCCCCGGCATGCAGCTCCTGCAGCGACACCACCTCGGTGTCGCCGCTGCGGCTCGCGCGGATCGCCCGCTGCGCCGCGCTGGCGCCCGACAACGTGGTGATGCAGGGAATGCCGCGCGCCACGGCGGCGCGGCGGATCTCATAGCCGTCGGCGCGCGCGCCGGAGCCGGTCGGGGTGTTGATCACCAGGTCGACCTCGCCCGACTCGATCCGGTCGACCACGTTGGGCGAGCCCTCGGAGACCTTGCTGAGGCGCTCCACCGGCACGCCCATGCGCCGGATCGCCTGCGCCGTGCCGCCCGTGGCCAGCACGCGGAAGCCCATGTCGTGGAAGGCGCCGGCGATCTGCGTGGCGGCCGGCTTGTCGCCGTCCGTGACGCTGATGAACACCGATCCGGATCGAGGGAGCTCAGCCCCCGCCGCCGCCTGCGCCTTGCCGAACGCGGTGGGGTAGTCGGCCGCCACGCCCATCACCTCCCCCGTCGACTTCATCTCCGGGCTGAGCAGCGAGTCGGCGCCGGGGAACCGCCCGAACGGAAGCACCGCCTCCTTGACGGACACGTGGCGCGGAGCTCGCGGGATATCCAGCGGCATCTCGGCCAACCGCTCGCCCAGCATCAGCCGGCAGGCGATCTTGGCGAGCGGGACCCCGATCGCCTTGGACACGAACGGCACTGTGCGCGAGGCGCGCGGGTTGGCCTCGATTACGTACAGCTCCTCGTCGCCGTAGACGGCGAACTGGATGTTGATCAGGCCGATCACGCCGAGCCGCAGCGCGATCGCCTCCGTCGCGCGCTCGACCTGGCTCAGCATCTCCGGGCCAAGCGACATCGCCGGGATCACGCAGGCCGAGTCGCCCGAGTGCACGCCCGCCTCCTCGACGTGCTGCATGATCGCCCCGATGCGGACCCGCTCGCCGTCGCAGAGAGCGTCGACGTCGATCTCGATGGCGTTCTCGAGAAAGCGGTCGAGGAAGATCGTGGTGCCCGCCCCGCCGTTCGTGCGCTCCAGGTAGTCGGCCAGCCCGTCGCTCGAGTAGCAGATCTCCATGGCGCGCCCGCCGAGCACGTAGCTCGGGCGCACCAGCAGCGGGTACCCCACCCCGCCGGCGACCTCGAGCGCCGCGGCGGCGGACTCCGCGGTCGCGTACGGCGGTCCCTTCAGCCCCAGTTCGTCCAGCAGCCCGCCGAAGCTGGGCCGGTCCTCGGCCAGGTGGATCGACTCCACCGGCGTGCCCAGCAGCGGCACGCCGGCCTTCGCCAGGCCGGCCGCGAGCTTGAGCGGCGTCTGCCCGCCGAACTGAACGATCACGCCCTCGGGGTGCTCCACTTCGATCACCGCGAGCACGTCGGACAGGGTGAGCGGCTCGAAGTAGAGCCGGTCCGAGGTGTCGTAGTCGGTGGAGACCGTCTCCGGGTTGCAGTTGATCATCACCGCGTCACGGCCGGAGCCGCGCACGGTCATGGCGGCGTGCACGCAGCAGTAGTCGAACTCGATTCCCTGCCCGATCCGGTTCGGGCCCGAGCCGAGGATCACCACGCTCGGCCGGTCGCCGCGCCGGACCTCGTGGAGGGCGCGGCGCTCCCAGCCCGAGTAGAAGTACGGCGTCTCGGCCTCGAACTCGGCGGCGCAGGTGTCGACCGACTTGAACGAGCGCTCCAGCCCCGCCTCGGGGTCCTCGCCGCGGGCGAGCGCCGCGATCTCCGCCACGAACCACGGGTCGATGGCGGTGCGGGCGCGCACCTCGGCCTCCGTGTGCCCGCGCCGGATGGCCTCGAAGACCAGCTCGTAGCGGTCGTGTGATGGCGTCTCGAGCCGCTCCAGCAGGTCGCCGTCCAAGCCCGCCTCAACGTCGAGCTCCCGCGAGCGCATCGCCTTCACGAACGCCTGCTTGAAGGTGCGCCCGATCGACATCGCCTCCCCCACCGACTGCATCGAGGTGTGGAGCGCGCCGCTGGCCCCAGGGAACTTCTCGAAGGCGAAGCGCGGCCACTTCACCACCACGTAGTCGATCGCGGGCTCGAACGATGCGGGCGTCTTGCGGGTGATGTCGTTGTCGATCTCCTCGAGCGCGTAGCCCACGGCCAGCCGCGCGGCGATCTTGGCGATCGGGAAGCCGGTGGCCTTCGACGCGAGCGCGGACGAGCGCGACACGCGCGGGTTCATCTCGATCACCACGATCTCGTCGGTCTCCGGGTCGACCGCGAACTGGATGTTCGACCCCCCGGTCTCCACCCCCACCGCTCGGATCACGGCGAGCGCCTGGTCGCGCAGCCGCTGGTACTGGACGTCGGTCAGTGTCTGCTGCGGCGCCACCGTGACGCTGTCGCCGGTGTGCACGCCCATCGGGTCGATGTTCTCGATCGAGCAGACGATCACGACGTTGTCGGCGCGGTCGCGCATCACCTCCAGCTCGAACTCGCCCCAGCCGATCACCGACTCCTCAACCAGCACCTGGCCGATCGGGCTGGCGGCCAGGCCCTCGGCGACCACCTGGCGGTACTCGATCTCCGTGCGCGCGGTGCCGCCGCCGGCGCCGCCCATGGTGAAGCCGGGCCGCACGATCGCGGGCAGGCCGATCTCGGGCAGGACCCGCTCGGCCTCTCGCATCGACTTGACCGCCGCGCTGCGCGGCACGCGCAGGCCGGCGCGCTCCATGGTGGCGCGGAACAGCTCGCGGTCCTCGGCGCGGCGGATCGCCTCGTAGTCGGCGCCGATCAGCTCCACCCGATGCTTCGCCAGCGTGCCGTCCTCCGATAGCTGGCGGGCCAGGTCGAGGGCGGTCCCGCCGCCGAGCGTCGGCAGCATCGCGTCGGGCTTCTCGCGCTCGATCACCTTCGTCACCGACGCTGGGGTCAGCGGCTCGATGTAGGTGGCCGTGGCGAACTCGGGGTCGGTCATGATCGTCGCCGGGTTGGAGTTGACGAGCACGACCTCGTAGCCCTCCTCGAGCAGCACCTTGCACGCCTGCGCGCCCGAATAGTCGAACTCCGCCGCCTGGCCGATCACGATCGGACCGGAGCCGATCACGAGGATCTTGTGGATGTCGTCCCGGCGGGGCATCAGGCGGCCACCAGGCGTTCCAGGAACCGATCGAAGAGGTGTTGGGCGTCGTGCGGGCCCGGCCCGGCCTCGGGGTGGTACTGGACCGTCGAGGCGGGCACGTCGCGCAGGACCAGCCCCTCCACGGTTCGGTCGTAGAGGTTCAGCTGCTGCAGCTCGGCCGCGCCGAAGTCCGTCTCCCAGCGGACCGGTTCGTCGCTGTCGATCGTGCGCTGCCCGCTTGGGCCGAGCACGGCGAAGCCGTGATTCTGCGAGGTGATCTCGATGCGGCCGGTCTCGAGGTCCTTCACCGGGTGGTTGGCTCCCCGATGCCCGAACGGGAGCTTGAACGTCTCGAGGCCCACGGCTCGGCAGAGCAGCTGATGGCCGAGGCAGATACCCCAGACCGGGACCTGGCCAACGAGCTCGCGGACGGTGTCGACGACGTAGTCGAGCGCGGCCGGGTCGCCCGGCCCGTTCGCGAGGAAGACCGCGTCCGGATCGCGGGCCATCAGCTCCTCGGGGCCCACGGTGCAGGGATGCAGCTCCAGCCGCACGCCGCGCTCGCGCAGGTTGCGAACGATCGAGCTCTTGATCCCGGTGTCGATGCCGAGCACGAGCGGGCCGTCGCCGCCGCCGAACGTTTGCACCTCGCTCGGGGTCACATCGCGGGCGAGGTCGCGGCCGGTCATCGGCGGCTCCTCCATCAGCCGCTCGCGGGCCGCGGGCTCGGCCACCTCGGCGCCGAACACGCCGCCGCGCATCGCGCCCTTGTCGCGGATGTGGCGCACCAGTGCGCGGGTGTCGACGCCGGTCAGCGCCGGCACGCCGCAGTCGCGCAGCCAGCTGAGCCAGCCGGCCTCGGCATGCGCGGCGTCCTCGCGATCGACTCCCTCGCGCATGATCACGGCGCGCGTGTGGATGCGGTCGGACTCCATGTGCGCGCCGGCCACCCCGTAGTTGCCGATCAGCGGGTACGTGAAGACGATGATCTGGCCCGCGTAGCTGGGGTCGGTGACCGCCTCCTGGTAACCCGACATGGAGGTGTTGAAGACCACCTCGCCGAGCCCCGTCGCCTCCGCCCCCGCCCAGTCGCCGTCGAAGCGCGTGCCGTCCTCCAGCAGCAGGTAGGCCTGTCCGCTCACTTGACCAGCCCCTGCACCTGCTTGAACTCCTCTGTCCCAGCCGCGCCCAAGAGCTCGAACAGGGCGGTCTCGACACTCGTGACCACGGCGCCGGACCCCTCCATCTTGTGCAGGCCCAGCTCGCGGTTCTGCTCCGTCCGCGAGCTCACCGCGTCGCGGGCGACGTGCACCTCCACGCCGCGGTCGAGCAGGTCGTGGGCGGTCTGCGAGACGCATACGTGCGACTCGATCCCGCACATCAGCACCTGATCGCGCCCCTCCAAGTCGAAGCCGTCCGCCACGACCGCCGAGAAAGAGACCTTGTCGATCGGCTCGATCCCCTCCAGGTGCTCGGCCACCTCCGGCACGGTCGAGCCGAGCCCCTTCGGGTACTGCTGGGTCACCACCACCGGCAGGCCCAGGATGCGCGCGCCGCGCACCAGCGCGCCAACGCTCGCCGCCACCTGGTCGAAGTCGAGCACGGCCGGCCGGAACGCCTCCTGGACGTCCACCACCACCAGCGCGGCGCGGCCGCGGTCGAGCACCCGGGCCGGCGCCACTAGGCCACGGCCCCCAGCGCGAAGGTCCGCTCGCGGTAGGCGACCGCGCCGTCGGCGATCGTCATCCGCACCCGCCCGGTCATCCGGCGGCCGGCGAAGGCGCAGTTGGCCGAGCGGCTCTCGTAGCCGGACTCGCCCACCTCCCACTCGGCGTCGAGGTCGACCAGGCAGACGTTGCCGGGCGCGCCGCGCTCGATGCGCGGAACGGGGAGGCCGAACGGCTGGCCGCCCGCGGTCATGCGCTCCACGAGCAGCGCCAAGTCGAGCACTCCGGGCAGGACCAGCCCGGTGTGCAGCGCGGCGAAGGCGGTCTCCAGCCCGGTCACTCCCATCGGCGCGAGCTCGAACGGCTGCTCCTTCTCCTCGCGGGCGTGAGGGGCGTGGTCGGTCGCGACGCAGTCGACCGTTCCGGAGCGCAGCGCCTGGATCAGCGCCTGGCGATCCGGTTCGCCGCGCAGCGGCGGGTTCATCTTGAAGTTGGTATCGAGCGAGCTCACCGCCTCGTCGGTCAGCAGCAGGTGGTGCGGCGTGGCCTCGCAGGTCACCCGCGTGCCCGCCGCCCGTGCGCGCTCGATCACCTCGACCGTCTCGAGCGCGGACACGTGCTGCACGTGAATACGCCCCTGCTCGTAGGCGGCGATCGCGCAGTCGCGCGCCACCTGGGCCGATTCCGAGATCGACGGTATGCCGGCCAGCCCAAGCAGGGCCGAGACTTCGCCCTCGTGCATCGCGCCCTGCCCGGACAGCGACGAGTCCTCCTCGTGGAGGGCCAGCAGCCGCCCGGCGAGGCGCTGGTACTGCAGCGCCTGACGCATCACGCCGCCCGAGCGCACAGGCAGGCCGTCGTCGGTGAAGGCCACCGCCCCGGCATCGGCGAGCTCCGCCATCTCGGTGAGCTGCTCACCGAGCTGACCGACGGTGATCGCGCCCAGGAAGCCGGTCGGGATGCGTGCCTCCGCCCGGGCGCGCTCGCGCAGCGAGCGCAGTATCGGCGCCGAGTCCACGACCGGTGCGGTGTTGGGCTGGGCGAGGATCGCGCAGAAGCCGCCGGCCGCGGCGGCGCGGGTGCCGGAGTCGAGGTCCTCCTCATCCTCGCGTCCGGGCGTCCGCAGGTGCACGTGCGGGTCGACGAAAGCCGGGAAGGCGTGCAGGCCCTCGCCGTCGACCACCTCGGCCCCCTGGGGTGGGTCGAGCGCCTCACCGATGTCGGCCACGACGCCGTCGCGCACGAGCACGTCCGCGCGGCCGTCGATGGCGGTGCGCGGGTCGAGCACCCGGGCACCGCGGATCAGGACGGTGGCCGCCGGCACCGGCGCCCGGTCCAGCTCGGGCGGGCGCCTCATGCGGGCTGGGGCTCGGTCGCGGGCTGCGCGCGCACGCCGGACGGTGCCCCGTGGCCGGCGAGCAGCTCGTACAGGACCGCCATTCGCACGACCACTCCGGACTCGACCTGCTCGACGATCAGCGCCTGCGGCGAGTCGATCACCTCGGCCGCCAGCTCGACGCCGCGGTTCACCGGGCCCGGGTGCATGAGCAACTGGTTGGGCCGCAGCCGCCGCCCGTCGATCTGGTACTGGGCGGCGTACTCGCGCAGCGACGGGACGAACGAGCCGTCCATGCGCTCGTGCTGCATGCGCAAGGCGTAGACCACGTCGGCCTCGGGCAGTTCGTCCAGGGTCGTGCGCACCCGACAGCCGAGCGACTCGATCCCGCGCGGGATCAGCGTGGGTGGGCCGCAGACGGTCACCTCGCAGCCCATGCGCGAGAAGGCGAGGATGCCCGACCGCGCCACGCGGCTGTGCATGACGTCGCCGACGATCCAGACACGCAGGCCCGCGAGCGAGCCGACGCGCCGCGCGAGGGTGTAGACGTCGAGCAGCGCCTGGGTCGGGTGCTCGTGCTTGCCGTCGCCGGCGTTGATCACCGAGGCGCGCGTCCAGCGCGCCACGAGCGCGGCGGCCCCGGCGTGCGGCGAGCGGATCACGATCGCCGCCGGGTCGTAGGCGGAGAGCGTCTGAACGGTGTCCTTCAGCGACTCGCCCTTGTCGACGCTCGAGCCGCTCGACTTCACGCTGACGAGATCGGCGCTGAGGCGCTTGGCGGCCAGCTCGAAACTGGAGCTGGTGCGGGTGGAGGCCTCGTAGAAGAGGTTGATCACGGTTCGCCCGCGCAGGGTGGGGACCTTCTTGATCTCGCGCCCCGACACCTCGGCGAAGCTCTCGGCGCGGCCGAGGATGCGCTCGATGTCGTCGCGCGAGAGGTCGTCGATCGACAGCAGATGCCGCCTCATGCCAGGTCCTCCACTTGCTCGGCGATTGCCACTTCGTCCACCCCGTCGATCTCCTCCACTCGCACGTTGACTCGTTCCCCGCGCGCCGTGGGGAGGTTCTTGCCTACGTAGTCCGGGCGGATCGGCAGCTCGCGATGGCCGCGGTCTGCCAGCACCGCCAGCTGCACCCGCTCGGGGCGCCCGTAGTCGAACAGCGCGTCGATCCCGGCCCGCACTGTGCGGCCGGTGTAGAGCACGTCGTCCACGAGCACGATGGTGGTGTCCTCGACGCGGAAGGCAACGTGGGAGGCGTGCACGACCGGCTGGGCGGTCGGATCCCGCCGTGCCAGGTCGTCGCGGTAGAAGCTGATGTCGATGTCCCCGAGCGGCACGGGCTCACCGACGAGCTCGGCGACCAGGTCGCGCAGCCGGGCGGCCAGGACGGCGCCGCGACGGTGGATACCAACGACCGCCACTCCCTCGCCGCCGGTCTTCTCGACGATCTCGTGTGCGATCCGCACCAGCGTGCGCCGCACGTCCTCGCGGTCGAGGACCGTCTTCTCAGTCAAGGCACTGCCCCTTCCTGGCCTCACCGGGCCGGGTTAAAGGAACGTCCCGCCGAGCGTAGCACCCGCCCGGGACACCCCGACCGGTCCTATCCTGGCGTTGTGCCCTGGCCTACCTCGAGGCGCAGACTGCGCGAGCTCGACGCGCGCGTGGGGAGCCGGCGCTTGACAGCGATCCTGGCGGTGCTCGTGGGCGTGGTGGTCGCGGTGGCGGCGGTGCCGGGCTTCGTCAAGCTCGACGAGCCGACCTCGGACGGCCTCTTCTACGAGGTCCAGAAGCTCGAGGTGGAGGGTCACAGCGAGAGGGAGGCCACTCGGATGGTCTTCGACGCGCCGATCGCGCGCCAGGTCGCCGCGACCGAGGACGAGCCGAGCCACGTGCGCCGGGTGCTCGACCCCGCCTGGGTCGAGTACAGCAAGCGTTTCTACCGGCGGCGCTGGCTCGTGCCGGCGCTGGCGGCGGCGGCGGAGCCGGTCGTTGGCGACCAGCCCGGGCTGGGCCTGCGCGTGGCGTCTCTGCTCGGCTACGTCCTCCTCGCCCCGGTTCTGTTCCTGCTGCTGCGGCGGCGGTTCTCGCCGTCCTTGAGCGCGGGGCTGGCGATCGTCTGCACGCTCGCCCCGCCGGTCTACAAGTGGTCGCTCGGCATGCGGGTGGACTCCTGGGGGCTCCAGCTGGAGGCGCTCGGGCTGCTCGCGGCCGTGCTGGTCAAGGACCTGGGTCGACGCTGGCTGGTGATGTGGGTATTGACGATCGCGGCTCGCTCGGTCACGCGCGACGCGGCGGCGATCTTGCTGCCGGCCGTGCTGTGGCTGCTGTTCGTCGAGCGCCGCGACCGCGCCGCGAGGCGCACCAACCTGGCGCTGCTGGGCAGCGGGATCGTGGCCGCCCTGCCCGCGTTCCTCGTCGGCGGGTCGCCCGTGCGCGACAACCTCGCCTACGTGATCACCGGCTACAAGATCCCCGAGGACAGCAGCTGGGCCTTCGTGGCCACGCACTACTTCGACCAGCTGTGGCGCACCATCAGCACCGACCTCACCTATCCGGTCGACTTCCCCGCACCGGTCGTCGTGCTGCTCTACGCGGGGATCGTGCTCGCAATCGCGGCGCTCGTGGCCCTGGTGACCCGCCCATCGTGCGGCGACACGTACTTCTCCCTGATGAAGGCGGCCATCCCCGGCTGCGTGCTGTTGCTGTTGCTCGCCAACAACCCTCAGGCGTACCGGCTGGAGCTGGTGTTCGTGCCGATCGCGGCGGTAGGGCTGGCCGTCCTGGCCGACCGCGTGCTGAGCATCGAGGTTGACCTCGGGCGGGACCGCTACCCTCGCGTGACGGCATGACCTCGGAGCGTGCACAGGCGTACGGCAGGCTGATGCGGACGGTCAGGGAGGACGGCGAGCTCGCCCTGAGCCCGACCGAGTCGGCGCTCGTGCGCGAGGCGGCCGACGCCCTGCTGTTCTGCGAGAACCTCGCCGCCGACGAGGAGGCGCGGGACGGGCTCACCCGGGTGGGCGACCTCGCGGGCGACCTGGTCGGCTCGGGGCGCTGGGGCCCGGAGCGCGCCGAGCAGCTCCTGCGAGACATCGAGTGCTGCGGGCCGATGGCCCCCGTCGGCTGACGACGCCGTGCCGACGGTCGAGCTGGGCGACATCGAACTCCACTACTGACATCGGGGCCAGCACCGGGTTGCCCGCCTAGGGTACGGCCGGACCGGGCGCCGCTTCGGGATCCGGCGCGTCCGGCCCCCGCCCGCGCTCCGAGGCCTTCACCAGCACGGGCTCACCCCGCTCCGGAAACGGCACCCCGATGCCGTCGAAGTCGCGCGGCACCACTGTGTTCTCGAAGACGGCGCCGGCCTCGTCGCGTACCTCCTTCCCGCCGTATCGCGGGGAGATGTGCGTGAGGGCCAGCATGTTCACGCCTGCCGCAGCGGCCAGCTCCCCCGCCTGGCGCGCGGTGGAATGGCGCGTCTCGGCTGCGCGGTCGGCCTCCTCGTCGAGGAAGGTCGCCTCGTGCACGAGCAGGTCGGCCTCGAAGGCGACCAGGCGCGTCATCTCGCACGGAGCCGTGTCGCCGGCCAGCACGATCCTGCGGCCGCGCCGCGGATCGCCCATCACCTGGTCCGGGTGCACCCCGCTGACGGTCTCGCCCTCCTGGAGGCGACCGAAATCCGGGCCCGGGGTCACGCCGAGCTGCCTGGCGCGCTCGGGGTCGAACACGCCCGGGCGCGGATCCTCGACGAGCGCGTAACCGAGCGCGGCTACGCCGTGGTCGGTCGCGTAGGCGGCGATCCGGTAGCCGTTGCGCTCGAGCTCGTCGTTGGGCTCGAGCTCCTGGAGCTCGAGCGGGAAGCCGACCCTCCCCACGATCGGCCGCAGCGCGTTGAAGAGCCCGCGCAGGCCGGCCGGCCCGTAGACGGTGAGCGGGCGTTCGCGCTGGCGCAGCGCGAACGTCTTGAGCATGCCCGGCAGGCCGAGCACGTGGTCGGCGTGGAAGTGCGTGATGAAGATCTCCTCGAGCTCGACCAGGCCGGTCGAGCGCACGAGCTGGCGCTGGGTGCCCTCGCCGCAGTCGAACAGCAGGCGATCGCCGCCGCGCCGGACGAGCGTGGCGGGCAGGCCGCGGCGGGCGCTGGGAGCGGAGCCGGCGGTGCCGACAAAGAGAACGTCGAGGTCCATGGGCCCCTATGTTGACTCGCGGGCCTCGTCATCGAGTTCGTCGTCGTCTCACGTCGACGACGCGATGTCCATCAGGTCGCGCGGACGCCCTGCCGCCCGCTACATCCGAATCAGGTCATCGAGCCCCGCGATCGCGATCTCGAGCCCGGCAGTCCACCACCGGCGCCCCCGCTCGCTCAGCTCGTCGAAGGAGGCTAGAGCTCAATCAGCTCGAACTCGACCCGGTTGCCCTCGACTCGCGCCAGCCCCATCGTGTGCCTCGCGGCGCGGCGGCGCTCCGTGGGGCTGCCCGGGTTGAAGATCTGGAAGCCGTCCGCGGCCTGCTCGTGCAGCGGCAGGTGCGAGTGGCCGAACAGGACCGCGTCGGCGACATCCGCGAAGCGCAGGCGAATGCGCCGCAGCCGCCCGGCGGACGGGCCGGCGTCGTGCACCATCGCGATGCGGGCGTCCTCGACGCCCACCGCCCGCTCGGCCGGGAGCAGCCGGCGCACCTCGGAGCTGTCCACGTTGCCGTGCACGCCGACCAGGGGCGGCCCGATCGCCTCCAGTTCCCGCACGACCTCCGCGGTAATGAAGTCACCCGCATGCAGGAGCAGGTCGGCCGCGGCGATGCGCTCGACGCACGCATCGGGGAGCCGCCGCGCGCCACGCGGCAGGTGGGTGTCGGCGATGACCGCGACCAGCACTCCGGGTCTGCACTCAACCACACTCGCGCCAGTCGCGGCGGCGCGGCGGGCGATCCGGCCCGGTGTGGGACGATGAACTGGTGCCTGTGCCGCTCGATCTGCTCCTCCCCTTCCTCGTCGGGTCGGTTCTCGTGACGGTGATCCCGGGCGCGGACATGGCGCTCATCACCCGGCAGGTCCTCGTCGGCGGCCCGGCGCTGGCGCAGAAGACGATCTTCGGGAATCTCACCGGGCTGCTCGTCCACGGCGTCGCGCTCGCCGCCGGGCTGTCGGCGCTGCTCGTGGCGTCAGCGACGGCCTACACCGTCGTCAAGCTCGCCGGCGCCGCCTACCTCGTCTACCTCGGCGTCCAGGCCCTGTTGGCCTCCAGACACCCGCCGACCGACGCGCCACCGGCCGCCATCGCCGCGCCGCGCCGCGCCTTTCTCCAAGGGCTAATCAGCACCGTCCTCAACCCGAAGCCGGCGCTCTTCTTCCTGACGTTCCTACCGCAGTTCGTCGACCGTGACGCGGCTGTCCTGCCGCAGACACTGACCTTGGCCGCCATACACGTGATCGTCGGCCTCATCTGGCTTTCCGCGTACGCCCGTTTCGTCCACAACGCGCGCGCACTGCTGGCCGCGCCACGCGTCAAGGCATGGCTCGAGCGGACCACCGGCGTGGTGCTCATCGCGTTCGGGCTGCGGGTCGCCGTCGAGCGGCGCTGAGGCGACGCATCTCGCCTGGGCGCGGCGATTCTAGGTCACAATCCCGTCGCAAGGGGTTTCGAGCGCGGTCCTTGCCGGTCGCAGGGGGGAACGGCTCGCGGCTCTACAAATCCGGCTTTCGTAGCACCCGCGCCCGTAGCTCAGTGGATGCTCGACTCCCGCGAGCAGGCGGGCGGCGCAGAAGGGCCAAGCGAGGTATCAGGTAAGGATGAAGGCGAAGGGTCAGCGCTAGATACCCATGGCACAGGCTGGCGGCCGCGCTGCTGCCCGCAAGGCCTCAGGCTTACTGCAGCCCTGGACCGTCGCGCCGGAGCTCCCTATTGCCGCGGCTCTGACGGGGGAGCCGGCGCCTGTCGGCTGAAACGAATCGCCAGTGCTGCTGCTCCGAGGGCGGCGACAGCGCTTTGTGCAACCGCAAGTGCCTCGCTCCCCCAGTACGGGTTGTCCGCTTGGAGAAGCAGCCCGATCTCGTCAAGGACGAGTCCGGCACCCACCCCGAACAGCGGGCCCAGCCAGGACTCGTGCCCATCGCTACGCGTCAGTATCGCGCCGCCGCCCGCAAGGAAGGTAAGACCGATCCCAGGGACGAAGTGGTGTACCCGGAGTTCGTTGCCGCCGGGGGCGTGATACGCGCGACGCGCCCAGCTGCGCAGCCGCGGCGCGTGACGATCACGTTCGCGGCCGTAGCTGATCGCTCGCGCTATGGCTACGGTGACCGCGAACGCGCTCAGCATTCCGAAGCCGGCTCGCTCGGCGGGTGAGCTGACGCGGTAGCCACGAAGCGTGGCGTCGACCAACTTGTGAGAGGTCATGGAAACCGCCGGCCGAGGCACCGAAGGAGCGGTCGCCACACGGCCGACGCGAGCTCAGCGCTGATCGGGGTATGGGTCCTTGACGCTGTCACCGCCGCGCACGGTGTGCCACTCGCCATTGCCGCAGTTTGGGCATGGCGGCAGGCTCTTGGTCGAGCCGATCTCAAGCTCGTGGCTGCAGCTCGTGCACATGTAGGTGCCGGCGGAAACGTCGCTTCCTGATGGGACCGGCTCGGCCATTCGTGACTCCTTCATCTCGGGGTGTTCCAACAGCGTTCGCGGCGGCGCCCGTGGGAGGCGTGCTCAGAAGCCGATCTTGCCGAGCAGCTCCTTGGGGTCGATGCCGTGCTTCTCGAGCAGGTTGGAATGCTCTTCGTGGTCGACCTTGTCCGGCAGCTCCCGTTCGGCTTCGGCTGCCTTGTCGTGATCGCCTCGATCCTTGAGCAGCTGGATGATCTTGTCCTTGGGGATCTCCATGTGCGTCCCTCCTCGCTTGTTGGTTACCCGGTTTGCTTGTCCATCTTGCGTGTGTCTCGGGGCTCGACGAACGGCTCTTCGCCTTCGGGATGACCCGCTTCGATCGCCCGTCCGCGCTCGAGCTCGGCGTTGAACTCGGCACCCAGCAGGACCATGATGTTCGAGATCCATAGCCAGACCAAGAACACGATCGGCCCCGCGAGCGCGCCGTAGGTCTTGTTGTAGGAGCCGAAGTTCGCGACGTAGAAGGCGAACGCCAGCGACGCGATCACCCAGCCGATCACGGCCAGTACCCCGCCGGGACTGACCCAGCGGAACTTGGGGTGCTTGACGTTGGGCGCCGCCCAGTAGAGCAGCGCGAACATGAAGCTCACGATCAAGAGCAGCACCGGCCACTTGGCGATGTTCCAGATCGTGATCGCGGTTTCGCTGAGGCCGAGCACTCCGCCGGCCTGCTTGGCGAGGCCGCCGGTCAGCGTGACCGCCACGGCGCTGATCGCGAGCAGAACGAGGAGGACGAGCGTCAGCACCACGCGCGTGGGCAGCGTCTTCCAGATCGGACGGCCTTCCTCGATGTCGTAGATCGAGTTGGACGCGCGCATGAAGGCGGCCACATATCCGGAGGCCGACCACAGCGCTCCCGCCAGACCGACGATGAAGAAGACACCGGCCGCACCCTTCGAGCCCTGCAGATTCTTGATTGCGCTGGTGAAGATCTCCTTCGCCGGTCCCGGCGCTACCTTGCCCAGGTTGTCGATCAGCGGCTGGGTGGCCGAGTTGCCGATCAGGCCGAGCACCGAGACCAGCACGATGAGCGCCGGGAAGATCGCCAGGACCCCGTAGTAGGTCAGCGCGGCCGCCCAATCGGTGAGGTTGTCCTCCTTGAACTCGGTGACCGTGCGCTTGAGCACCGACCACCAGGAGCCGGCCTTCAGATCGGTCGGTGTCACCGGCGGGCGTTCCCCGCTCCCGCCGGCCGCCGCCTGGGCTTCTTCTCGTCGTGCCATGCTCCTCCCGATCTTGCGGTCTGCCTAGCGGGTGTCCGGATCGATCTCACGCGCCCGGCGCTCGTGCAGCTCAGCCTCCAGCTGGTCGCGCTCGGCCCGCTGTCTCGCGGACTCTTCCGCCACCTCCGCGCGGGCCCGGTGCTTCTCCGCCTCGATGCGCTCGCGCCGTGCCTGCCCCCGAAGGTCGCGCTTACGCTGGCGCTTGGCCTTGCCCTTCTTGGCGCCCAAGAGCAGCAGCCCGACGACGACGACGCCAACGGCCAAGACGACGATCAACCAAGTGTCCATCTCACGCCTCCCTCACTTCAGACCCGTTAGGACCCAGCTCGAGCCGCCGACCCGGGGCCGGCGCTCGGCTTCGTCTCTTCGACCTTTTGCTGAGCGCTGTCACGCAGCTCCTCAGCCTGCTTCTCGCCGCTTTGCTGCGCGGTTTCCTTGGCGCTCTGGGCGGCTTCCTGGGCCACCTCTTTGCCTCGGTCGAGAGCCTCCTGGCCGGTCTCCTTCACGCGTTCCTTGACCTCGTCAGCCATCGGACCGACTTTCTCGTCCTCGACGCGCGTCGACGGCAAGAGCATCCCTGCCACGAAGCCGACTGCGACGGAGCCGAGCGCCAGCCCGATCGGGTTCTCCTGCGCCACCCCCGCGGCGCGCTTCGCGCCCTGGTTCACCTGGCCGGCATCGGGCGTCGCACCGCTGATTCGCTCCTTCACCTGGTCCCGCTTGGCGGCGATGCTCTCCTTGGTGCGCGTCTTGACGTCGGCCTGGTGACCGAGCGCCTCGACGGTCTCCCCCATCTCGCCGCGGGTCTGCTCTATTTCCTCGCGGATTTCGCTCGGGTCTTTGCCCACTGGACGTCCTCCTTCGTGCTCTGGATGGCCTGTTCAGGCGCTGGCGGGGTTGCCTCCTGAGCCTTGCTCCTGCCAGCCAGCGCCAGCGCTCCGGCGATTGCTGCGTACGCCACGGCCACGATCAAAGCCGCGAGCCAGAGGCCCATCCCGGTGGCGAGTGCGGCGATCAAGCAGGCGGTCAGTGCACCCAGGGCAAGCAGGCCGACAAGTCCAGCTCCCCCGAACATGCCTGCACCGAGGCCGGCCTTCTTGCCCTTCTCGGCCATCTCGGCCTTGGCCAGCTCCAGCTCCTGTCGGACGAGCGTGGTCGTCTGGTTCGACAGCTCCTTGAGCAGCTCGCCGACCGGGCGCTCGTGCAGATCGCTGTCTGACATCGCTACACCCCCTCGGAAGCGGGTCGCTGACCCGCGAACGTCTCGTGGCGCTGGCTCTCGTAGCGGCGGCTCTCGTAACGCTCCTGGCTCGAAGCCTTCAAGAACCTCGAGGCCACGAAACCGAGCGCAAGGCCTCCGGCGACGATGGCCCAGGGTTGCTTGCGTCCGAAGTCCTCGAGGTCGCGCAAGATGCGGTCGGCATCAGACTCCTGCAGGTAGCGGCCGAGTCGCTCGGCGCGATGCGCTGCTTGATCGGCCAGCTGCGCGGGCTTGTCCTTGCCCTGCTTGCGTAGCTGCTCGCTGACCGTGCGGACGTCCTGCGCGGTTGATGCGACCTGCTCGCCCGCCTGCGTCGAGCGCTGATCCACCTGCTCGCGCAGCCTGTCCTTCGCCTGCCCGGCCGCCTGCTGGGCCTTCTCCTGAGTTTGGCCAGCGACCTCTTGGACCTTGTCCTTAGCCTGGTCGGACGGTCTTGTCGATGTCGCGTCCTTCATTCGAGGTCCCCCTTGCTCTCGGTCGATCCAGTGGCCCTTGCGGGGTCAGTTCCAGCGTCCCTCGCTTGGCCGGTCTGCGGTTCCTCGGCGCGGCCCCGAGTCACAGCGGCCTGCGAACTCGGCTCGCGCTGGTCGTCAACGAAGGCTTGGCCCTTTGGTTCATTGGCTGCGGCAGACCGTCGCCGCTTTAGGACGGCGAGCCCGGCAGCCCCAGCCGTCAGGGCGAGCGCGACCGGACCCTTCTTCGATCGCCCGAAGTTTCGCGAAGAGATCAGGCCGGCGGCCGCCGCCACGAGCCCCGCTAGCCGCCCCTCCGGTTGTCGGCGCCGGCCGATGCTCGCCAGGCCACCGCTTCGGGCGCGCGAGTGGCGTCGAGCTGGCGTGAACGCCCTCCGAGAGGGTGTCGGCACCGAGCCCAAACCACGTGCCTTGGAAGCACGCGAACTCCGGCTCCGACGGCTTGCCACACCCTTAGGTCGCGTTTGGTCCCTCACCGTTCGCCACCCGCTGCCACTGAGAGCCGCCAACGCACCGGCCGCGCGAGTACTCCAGCGCAGGACTCAGTCATCCTCGACCTCGATCTGCTCCTTGCGCACCTGCTCGGAGACCTGCTGCTCCTCGACGTCGACGTCCTTCCCGAGCCGCACGCGTTCCTTTGGCACCGCCCGCTTCTCAACCACCGGCTCCTCCTCGTGCAGCACCACCTCGTGCTCGGACTCCGAGATGTCCGGGCCGCTGGTTGCCTCGTCAACCTTCTCGTCGGTGATCGGCTCGCGCTCGATCCGCGCCTTCTCGCGCCGGACGGGCACCTTCTGCTGGACCTCCTCGGTGACCACGTATTTGCGCAGACGCACCCGGCCCTTCTCCCGCTCCGTCTTGCCGACTCGCAGCTCCTCCTCTGACCGAGTCATCGCGTCGTCGCCGCTGACGCTGTCCGTGCGATCGCCTTCCTGCAGCCCCGAGCCGGAACCCGGATCGGAGTAGTCGAGCCCATAATGGTCGTAGAGCTCTGCCTCCTCCGATTGTGAGAGCTCGCCGTTCGGGTCGATCTTCGGCGCGTCTGTGACCTGGTTTTTTGCGAACGCGACACGCACGTCTTCGCCGGCCGGTTGCGCATCCGAAAGCGGAACGAAGTTCGACTTCATCCCGAACAGCCCTGTGTTGACCAGCGCCCACTCGGGCCTGCCGGTTTGCCGATCGAGATAGACCTCCTCAAGCGTGCCGATCTTCTCCTCGTCGCGACCGACGACTGTCCGCCCGCGCCACTCGTATGCCTCAGTTACCTGTATCACCCGCTCCTCCTGCGGTTCGCGCTGCTCTTCGTATTCCGTGCCCTGACCGGGTTGATCGAAATCCGCGCACCCTGCTCTCGTCACGTAAGTGGGACCTAATGTCCGGGGCAGGTTGTTCCAGTTCGCGTAGGCGGGCGCCATGATGTTGGTGCACCGATGGCTTCATCGCCGTGAGTCCGAAGAAACAGACAGAGCTACGCCGGGCCGACGCGCTTCGAAACCGCGAGCGCATCCTCGACGCGGCCGAGCGGATGCTTGAGCGGTCGCCGTCTGCCAGCCTTGCCGACATCGCCGCAGCCGCCGGTGTCGCGCGGTCCACGCTCCACCGCCGCTTCCGCACGCGCGATGAGCTCCTCGCCGCGGTGCGCGACCGGCCACACGAGCAGAGTCAGGAAAGCTCTCTACGCTCGCTTCCGGCGGGGCGCCTGGGTCGCGGGCGACCGATCAGCCTCGATGCGATCCAGGTCTTCGACGTCGTGCCTCCAGCCGTGCTACCTGAGCAGCTTGTCGCCGAGGCGCAGCGGATCGCCAAAGTGCCGGTCGCGCTGTACGTGCTCGACATCGATGGAACGCACCTACTGCACATGGCCGGACCGCATCGGCTTGGGCAAACGATCGAGGCTCCGTTGGCGATCGGTCCCGAGCTCGACGCCGACGGGCTCTCACAGCTGCGCGAGCAACTCGCCGTGCGCCGCGGCATCGAGATCTCCGCCCTGTGGCTGCGCGGACGAGCAAACGGCGTGATGATCGCCTTCGGCCGCCCGGCCGAGCCGCTCACCGAGCTAGCCCGCCAGGCCGCCGCGGCGGTCACCCTCGCGGATCGCTACACCGACGCCTTCGCCACAGCGCAACGCCGCAAACAGCCGAAGGCCGCTGCCGAGATCCAGCAGAGCCTGCTGCCCCCACGAATCGTCCGTGTCACCGGTGGGGAGATCGCCGGAAATGTACTTCCAAGCTACGAAGTCGCCGGCGACTGGTTCGACGTGATCGAGAACGCCGACGGTATCTGGATCACCGTCGCCGACGGGCTCGGAGGCTCGACCCGGGCAGCGGCCAGCAGCGCCGTAGCGCTCGGTGCCCTACGAGCCAGCCGGCGTAGCGGAGCCGGCATCAGCGAAGCCCTCATCGTGATGCACCAGACGCTTCGGGAGATGCCGGGGCCGCGCGCGGAGATGACGGCGGTCGCCGCGCGCTGGGACCCCGCCACGAACGAGCTCAGCGTCGCGAATTGCGGTCATGTCGCGCCCGTGATCCTGCGCGGCGACGCTGATGTCGAGCACGTCCGCGGTCCCCACGCGCACGGGCTCGGGGGACGGGCCAGCCCCAAGCCCGTCGAACGGTCGACCTCGCTCGCGCCCGGCGACCGCCTCGTGATCGTGTCCGACGGCGTGATCAAGTCCGGCCAGGGCAAGGCCGGCCTCGGCGTCGAGGGGCTCGTTCGAGCTGCGCTTCGATCCGAGCGCGAGACCGCCGCCGACACCGTCCGAGAGGTCCATAAGGCCGTCCTGGACTCAGCCGGAGGACAGCTCTCGGACGACGCGACGGCCGTCTGCCTGTCCGTCGAGTAACCCTACGCCGTCGCCACGCTTGCCGAGGTGTGCGATGCGGGCACGGTGCGTTTCGACGGACTCGACCTCACGTTGCCTGACGGCGCCGACGGCTGACGAGCCCTAGTGACGGTGGCCGGTCATCCAGTGAGCCAGGCTCATCAGCACGTGGCGCGACCACGCCCAGCGGAAGAGCACGGCCACGGCGGCGAAGGTCGCCACCCCGAGCAGGACGCGCACACCGAGCCCGACGCCTTGCATGCCGAAGGCGACCGTGAGCGCGATGCCGACCACGATCCCAAGCACCGCGAGGCGCAGGTCATTGAGCCCGCGCTTGACGCTGAGTTCGGCAGTTCCGGCCACCCCCACCTCGGCCGCGAGCGTGACCTTGGCGGTCTTCGGCGGGCGCTTGGCGGGCTCGTCGTCGACCATCGCCAAGGGAGTCTAGGTCGCAAATCGGTCGCAAGCCGCGTTTTGAGCGCTGCCCTCCCCGGTCGCAGCGGGCGGTGCCTGCGGCTCTACAATGCCGTTCGCAGTACCACTCGCGCCCGTAGCTCAGTGGATAGAGCGCTGCCCTCCGGAGGCAGAAGTCGCAGGTTCGAATCCTGCCGGGCGCGTCGGCGAGTTCCGCACGCTAGAGCGAGATGGGTCTACCAGGTCGAGCGGCGAGGCAGAAGTCAAACCCGGTGTTGATCCAGGGCGCCTGTAACCCGCGGCTGGGCGGAGTCCCGATCGCCGGAGAGAGCTGCGCGGAGGGAGGCCCCGCCGCGGGCTAGGGGCGCGTCGTGGGCTCCGCGTCCAAGATGCCTCGGATCTCGTCGAGCGCTGTCTGCTCCTCGGCGCTGACCTGCTTTCCGCCGATGCCGATGAAGCCTCCCTCCTTGTGGGCCTCCGCGGCAGCCTGAGCCACCGCGACCACGAAGCGCTTGTACTCCTCGACATCCCCCGCGGAGCCCTTCTCGCCCCAAAGCGCCTCTCGCAGTCGCTCGCCGCTGACCGCCGCGATGTCACCCCCACCCTGCAGCTGCTGCGGGTTGACAGCGGGCGGCGAAGAGACGAGAGCGTCGAGAAATTCGCTCTCGCCCTGAGTCCGCCGCGCCTCGGCGTACACCTGTGCCATGGCGAGGCTTTCGCGAATCGTTCCGCCCCGCCCGGCAGCCACAACCCTCATCCCAGCCAACACCGGGCCCTCCACCACGGTGGACCATTCCTCGGCGTTGAAGTCAGCCTTGCTCGTCACTGCCCCTCCTGGGCTCCGAGTTCGCGTCCACGTGCACTACCCGGTGGCAGGGGCAGCAATCCTCGACAGCCGCGGGCGGGGTCGTGGCGCCAGATCGCATTCAAGCGAAACAATCCCGACGTTCAGGTAACGCGAGGGGCCGGTGCCGGTGGCAGTGCGCCGGGCTCAGCGCATCATCTGCATCGCGGCGCCGTGGGGGTCGCCGCTGTCGTGCGTCGCGCTGTCCGGTGTGGCGAATCCCGGCACGTCGGCGGGCACGAATGCCACGCCGAGGCCGAGCGCGAGCAGCAGCACGGCTACGGTTGTGCGCGCGGCGGCCGGCCAGGGCAGCAGTTTCTCGCCGGCGATGAACGCGGCAATCAGCGCCATCCAGCCGAGGCTCATCACGCCGATAGCGAACAGCGCCGCCATCAGCGCCCAGCAGCAGCCCAGGCACCAGGCGCCGTGCCGCAACCCGAGCTCGAGGCCACCCCACCGGCCGTGGCGCCAGCGCTCCGCGAGGAACATCATGGGGCTGCGACACTTCACGAGGCAGGCCTGCTTGAGCGGTGTCAACTGATAGAGGGCCGCAGCCACGATCACCCCGCCGGTCAGATAAGGGCCCGCCTCATCCCACGCCAGGAATGCCGGGTCGATCGCGCGAGCCAGCTCGATCAGGCCGTACGCGCCTAGGCCCGCTCCTGTCCAGACACACAGGTAGCCGGCCACGAACAGCAACGTAGCGTCCGGCGCCGCCCCCTTCCCTCGCGAGCGATGGCCCGCCCGCAGCCGGTCGTACATCAACACGGTGGGAGCCACCGACGGGAACATCATCGCCGCCATCATGGTCACCCAAACGGTGATGTAGAACCCGAGGCCTCCGAGGTCCATGCCCGGCACCGATTCCATGCCGCCCATCCGGTCGTCGGTGACCAGCCAGGCCACCAGGGCAAGCGCGAGCAGCAGGCCCAGCAGCCCGAGCTGGGCACGCTCGAGCCGAAACGTCCCAGCCGAGCGCTCACTGAGCCGGGCTGCCTCCAAGGCTAGGCCGCCCAGGCGAACGGGCTGGCGAAACCGGAGCGACCCTCGTAGGCGAACTCCATACCGAACGCGCTCAAATGGGACTTTGTCGCTCTGGCGATCGCGAAGTCGTCTCCGGCTGGGTGGAAGATGCCGACAAGTCTCGCCGGCTGGCCGTCCTCCTTGCCGAACGGCACGATCTCCGTCACCTCCACCTCGCCGTCTTCGCCCACCTTGATGCGGTGGGTGCCGTTCTCGTGGGAGACCTCCATCGACACCCGCTCCACGCCCAGCTGCTCCCCGACGAGCGGTCCCAGGGCCTCCATCGGCCCGCCGAGCTGACCGCCGAACACCGCCGCGAGCTTGTCGGCCTGCTCGTCGGACGCCTTGTCGTCGATCAGCACACCGAGCCGCCAGTTCCCTTCGCTCATCACCTTCGGGGTATCCCCGACCGCCGCGACGGTCAGACCGCTCACGTCTACGCCCTCAACCTCACCGGACTCCACCTGAAAAACCAGGAACGCGTGACAGCGGTCGCGGTCCGCACCCAAGTCGAGCGAGACAGTGCACGGGCATGGCACGTCGCAGGAGCAGTTCTCGAAGTACTGGCCTTCCAGCTTCCAACCCATGCCGTCCTCCTCGATCGCTTGGACCGATTATCCGCCCGCCGAGCCGCCGGAGTCAAGGGCACGCCGCGGAAGAGCACGACAGGTGGTGACCGGGAGGCTTGCTGCAGAGCTTCCGAGATCAGAGTCGCAGCGAGGTGCTTACCGGAATCACCGCGGATGCCTCAGGTAGACGTTGTGCCATCAGCCGCACGGCGAGCCATGGCTGCAGTTGTCCCAGCCCCACTACGGCCGGAACGCCGCGCAGGTCCCGTCCTCAGGCCCGTGTGCCCACCATGAGCAGGTACTCCTTCTCGAACCGTGCGCGGTCGGGCGTGCCGCGGTTCCACTCGTCACAGAACCGGTTCAGCGCCTCGTCGAACTCCGCCTCGCGCCCGGTGCGGCGGGCATTCGCCTGCGCCGCGATGGTCGGGCCGTACCGTCCCTTGAAGTGCTCGGCGTAGTCGTGCGGACGCTCGAAGGCGGTGATTTCCAGCACGTCACGCTGCGGCTTGCGGAACTCGACGCGGTCGCCGAACAACTCATGCACGTGCGCCTCGCTGCCCCACAGCGGCGCCGGTTGCGCCCCCGGTGGAGGCGTCGGGGCGAACGGCCCCATTGTCCGAAACAGCGCGCCGATCATGCCCTCGGGCGTCCAGCTCAGCAGCCCGATCGTGCCGCCCGGGCGGCAGACGCGCACGAGCTCGTCGGCGACGTCCTGGTGGTGGGGCGCGAACATCGCGCCGATCGATGATATGACGACGTCGAACGACTCATCGTCGAACGGCAGGTTCTCGGCGTCGGCTTCGACCCATTCCAGCCCGAGCCCTTCGGCCTCCGCGCGGCGCCGACCGGCCTGGAGCAGCTCGGGCGTCAGGTCGCTCGCCGTGACGGTTGCGCCGCGCTCTGCTGCCGGAATTGAGGCGTTGCCGGTGCCGGCGGCCACATCGAGGACACGCATCCCGGGGCCAATGTCGCAAGCCTCGACGAGCCGTGGCCCGAGCGGCAAGAGGAACGTCTCGACCATGGACGGGTAGTCGCCGGATGCCCACATCGCGCGATGGCGCGCCTTGAGCTCAACATCGGACTTGGTGGACGACAAGGGGCCTCCGTTCTGGTTGACACGCCGACCGTACCGCCGCCCGGCCCCGAATCCAACCGACGTTGCGGGCGGCCGGCGCGATTTTGCTTCGGTTGCCAGAGTCCTCCGGAGGCAGAAGTCGCAGGTTCGAATCCTGCCGGGCGCGTCGATCGAGCACCAGCGTAGAGCCGCTTTCGCTGCCGGATGGCGAAAGGCCGCGGCAGGGACGATGATGGACCGAGAAGCCTGCTGGCACGGTGCCGGCCAGGAGTTCTGCGTGGTGGGGAGCCCAAATGTCGCTGGTGGACAACCTCCGGGAGATGGAGCGAACGCGGGAGGCGTACTGGCTGCGCCACCCGTCGACTTCCTCTACCAAGCTGCACTGGCGGGCCGTCACCGTTCGGCACTGCTTTCACGTCCTGCCCGGCGAATCGATCCTCGAGATCGGTGCCGGCAGCGGCCTCTGGACAAAGCACCTGACGTCAGTCCTTCGAGGCGAGAACCCCGTGACCGCCGCCGCCTTCAACGCCGACCTGGCCGAGCAGGCAGCGGCGCAAGCGCTCGCGAACACAAGCGTTGCCCTGGTATCGCACCTCGACGCAGACCTCTCTCCCGGCAGCTTCGACTACGTCGTCGGGACCGCCATTCTCTGCCACGACAAGTACTCCGAGAACCTGAGGCAAATCCACCGGCTCCTCAAGCCCGGGGGACAGCTGCTGTTCTTCGAAGCCAACTATTGGAACCCACAGGTTCTGGTCAAGAGCGCCGTGCCCCCGCTGGGCCGCCGCGCGGGTAACGCGCGCTGTCAAATCGGCATGCGCAAGTACCGGCTGATGAAGGCAGCGTCGCACGAGGGGTTCACCGACATAGAGATCGTCCCCTACGACATCGTGCACCCACGCACCCCTCGGCGCATGGTTCCGGCCATCCAGGAAACCGCCTTCGTCCTGGAGCACGTCCCAGGACTTCGGGAGATCTGCGGCACGCTCTACATCTGGGCGAGGAAGCCGGCCGACGGGCCGGCCCGTCGGCCGAGCGTCAATCTCGCTCGTCATCACGAGCTTCGACAATCGACGTCCGTCGTCGTTCCCTGCCGCAACGAGGCGATGAATGTGCCGCGCCTGGTGTCCGGATTGATGGACGCCTACGGCGACTACATCACCGAAATCATCATCGTCAACGATGACAGCGGGGACGCGACAGCGGCCGTGACCCGGAGCTTGGCCGCCGAGGATCCGCGGATCCGCCTCATCGATCGAACTCCTCCAGGAGGGGTCGGGCGAGCGCTCAGGGATGGCTACGACGCCGCGCGCGGGAAGTACATCCTGTCCATGGACTGCGACTTCCAGCTGATCGTTCCGGAGCTTCGCGATCTCTTCGACGTGGTTGCCGCGGGTCATGCGGGCGCCATCGGCAGTCGCTTCTCCCATGAGTCGGTCCTGATCAACTATCCGTTCGCCAAGATCATCGCCAACCGCGCGTTTCACCTGCTCGTACGGCTGGTCCTGCATCAACCGGTGCGCGACATCTCCAACAACCTGAAGCTGTACCGGGCGGAGATCCTCAAGGACCTCGATATCCGGCGGCCGGACTTCGGCGCCAACGCGGAGACGGGCCTCAAGCCAATCGCCGCGGGGCACGACATTCAGGAGGTCCCGATCTCCTGGATCAACCGGACCGACGACATGGGCGCCTCCAACTTCGGGATCTTGAGGTTCGCGCCAAGCTATCTCCGCGCCTTGGCCGATCTCGTACGCGCCGTCCGAAGCGAGCCGGCTGAGCACGCGAAAGAGCGCGCTCGCCCATGAGCTTGCGACCAGCCGCAAAGCGTTCGCGGATCTCCTCCGCCGCCACAGCGCTGGCCGGCGGCGTAGACCGGAGGGCGGGTCTGCTCCTCATCGCGATCCTGAGCGCTCTGGGGGCAATCACCGTCCTGCTGGCCGATCGCAAGCCGCTGTGGAACGACGAGCTCTTCACCTACTACATCGGCCGGCTGCCCGGCGCGGGAGACGTGTGGTCGAAGCTCGCCACGGGTGTCGAGCAAACCCCGCTCTTCTTCTACCTCGTGACGCGAGCGTCCTTTGCCATCTTCGGGCACGGCCAGGTGGCGATCCGCGTGCCCGAGATGCTCGGCTACATGCTGATGAGCGTCTGCCTGTTCCGTTTCGTGGCACGCCGCTCATCGCCCATATACGGATTGGTCGCCGCCCTCTTTCCCGTCGCCACGATCGCTCACGGATACGCATACGAGGCCCGCGCCTACGCCCTGGTCCTGGGCTTCTCCGCCGCGGCGCTTCTGTGCTGGCAGTTGGCGACCGAAGGTGGTCCCCACCGGCGCCTCGCCGCGCTCGGCCTGGCCGTCAGCCTGGCGGCGGCCGTCGGCAGCCACTACTACGCGGCGCTCGTGCTGATTCCCCTGCTTGCCGGCGAAGCCGCCCGCTCCCTCGCTCGACGGCGCGTCGACTGGCTGGTCGTCGGATCGCTCTCCGGCGCACTGCTCCCGCTGCTGCTGTTCGCGCCGCTCGTCCGGGAGGCCGGGGAGTACACCACGACGTTCTGGGCCCTACCGACGTGGCCTTCTGCTGTGCGCTTCTATCCCAACTCGCTGTTGGATCGCGAGCTACCCGCGGTGGTCGGGGTCGTCCTCGCGGTCGCCGCCCTCGCCGCGCTGCGATCGTCGAGCGGTCCATCGGTCCGAGAGCGGGCACTCCGCCGCCCGCCCGACCACGAGCTTCTGATGCTCTTGACGCTGGTGCTGCTTCCCTTCTTCGGCGTGGCGCTCGGCAAGTTGGTGACCGGCGCGTTCACGGAGCGATCCGTTCTGCCGGCAGTCCTCGGAATAACGATCCTCATCGCACTCGCCGCATGGTGGACCGACCGTGAGGCGCCGATCGTCGCCCTCTCACTGTTACTCGTTCTGACCATGTTCGCGGGTGTTCGACTCGCCATGCGCTACGACGACGCCAAGGCAGACGCGGAGCAGCAGACGCAGGCGCTGCACTTCCTCGAGGGGCACAGCGAGGGCGGCGTACCGATCGCCGTGGCGAGCCCTCATGACTTCTTCGAGCTGAGCCATCTCGCGGTGCGGGACGGCGGGCCACGTCTCGTGTACCTCGCAGACGCCGCTTTGGCCGTCAGGTACCTCGAAACCGATGCCGTCGATCTCGGCGTGGTCGGCTTGCAGGACATCGCTCCACTGCACGTCGAGCCGTACCGCTCGTTCGTCGCTTCGCATCCCCGATTCCTCGTGTATGCCGGGCACGGCGCCTGGGACTGGCTCACGTCGGCGCTGGACTCAAGCGGAGCGAACACCAGGGTCTTCGCGCGGAATCGCCGGAACGGCGACGTCCTCTTCGAGGTGAAACGTCGTCGTTGAGCACCTCGGGGCCGTCCAGCGTGACCTCTAGTGCTCCGGCTCGCTCGCCCCACGCCCCCGACTCGCTACCGCTCGTCGTCGGCCTTGTGCCGCTC
>JACCSF010000212.1 GCA_013813135.1 Thermoleophilaceae bacterium
CTGCTGCTCCGCCACGCCGCGACCGCAGCCCGCCAGCGCCGCGACGCAGGCGGCGGCGAGCAGCAGGACCCACAGCAACCCGCCAGACGCCCGCGGGGGTCCGGGGGCGTGAGCCCCTGGATGGCTCAGGTTTGGTGGCGAGACTTCCACTCTTCGTAGGGCATTCCGTACACGATCTCCCGCGCCTGCGGGTCCGCCAGCTCCATCCCGCGCTCCTCGGCGGCCTCCCTGTACCAGCGCGATAGGCAGTTGCGGCAGAAGCCGGCCAGTTCCATCAGGTCGAGGTTCTGAACATCGGTTCGTTCGCGCAGGTGCTCAACCAGCCTGCGGAACGCCGCGGCCTCGAGCTCGACCTGTGTGCTCTCGTCCATCGATCTGGAACGATAGGGACGATGACCGACCGAGAATCCTGGCGACGCGATGTGCCCGTGGATCCCACCGGCATCGACAAGCCTCACGACATCCTGGCAGCCGACGAGTTCGGCATCGGAACCCGCGACGAGCGCCTGCCGCCGGACCCGAACCGCTTCGACCCGCCGCACGACATCCTGGCGGCCGAGGAGTTCGCCATGCCGGCCGGCGGCGAGCGCCAGGACGCGGAAGGCGCCGGGGGGCCGGACCCGCGCACCCTGGTACCGCTGCTGGTGATCGCCGCGATCCTCGCCTTCGTGCTGGTGCGCCGCCGCAACTGACGTGGCGCTGTCCCCGGCCAACCGGATCGAGATAACTGTCGACCGGGCGCTGTGCATCGGCTCCGGCGACTGCGTGGACACCGCGCCCGACGTCTTCCAGCTCGACGACGAGGACAAGGCCGTGGTCGTTGACGCCGACGGCGCGCCGCTCGAGGACGTGATCGCCGCGGCGGGGAACTGTCCGGTGGCGGCGATCTTCGTCGTCGGCGAGGACGGCGACCTCTACCCCTAGTCGCGCTTGCCGCGCCCGTAAACGAGCTTCAGCATGCGAGCGATCAGCTTCGTGCGCTTGGCGGAGTAGGGCAGCATGTGGAGATCCCGCTTGGGCGCCAGGCGGGTGATCACGATCGCCTGCTTCTTCGTGTACTTGCGGATGCCGTCCGCTCCGTGTCGCGAGCCCAGCCCCGATGACTTCCACCCGCCCATCGGCAGCTCGAGCGCCACGTAGTTGATCTGCGCGTCGTTCACCGTCACTGCGCCCGCCTCGATGCGTCGCGCGAGCCGCTCGCCCTTGGCGGCGTCCTTCGTCCAGATCGACGCCTGCAGCCCGTAGGGGCTGTCGTTGGAGAGCCGCACGCCCTCGTCGGCGTCGGCCACCTTCATGATCGGCAGCGTGGGGCCGAACGTCTCCTCGCGCATGGCCGCCATCGAGTGGTCCACGTCCAGCAGCAGGGTCGGCTCGTAGAAGTGGCCGTTCGAGTCGGAGCGGTGTCCGCCCGCCGCCACGCGCGCGCCCTTCTCGACCGCGTCCCGCACGTGCGCCTCGACGATGTCCGACTGCGGCGGGTGGATCATCGCGCCGAGGTCGACGCTGCCCGGCCCACGCGGGGCCCCCTGGCGCAACTCGCCGACCTTCTGAGTCACGAGCGAGACGAACTGGTCGTAGACCGGCGCCTCCACGTAGACGCGCTCGGTCGAGATGCAGGTCTGCCCTGCGTTCTGCATCGAGTAGTGCACCGCGGCGTTGGCGGCGCGCTCGAGATCGGCGTCCGCGCACACGAGCATCGGGTCCTTGCCGCCCAGCTCCAGCGCCAGCGGCGTGAGCGTCTTGGCCGCGCGCTCCATGACCTTCTTGCCGGTCGCCGTCGACCCGGTGAACATGAGGAAGTCGACCGCGTCGACCAGCGCGCCGCCGGTCTCGCCGAAACCAGGCGCGACCTGGTAGACGCCGTCGGGTATGCCGCACTCGCGCACGCACTCGCCCATCAGCAGCGCGGTCAGCGGCGTGACCTCGCTCGGCTTGAGGATCACCGCATTTCCGGCGGCCATCGCGGGGATGCAGTCGCCGAACGAGTTGGTGAGCGGATAGTTCCAGGGGCCGATCACGCCCACCACGCCGACGGGGACGTGGCGCACGATCAGCTTGCGCCCCTTGACGAACGGCGAGGCGGTCTTGACGCGCTCGTCGGCGAGGTACTTCTCGGCGTTCTTGGCCCAGAAGCCGAACGCGGAGGCGGCGTAGCTCACCTCGGCCATCTGGGCGTCCTCCCACGCCTTGCCGGTCTCGGAGACGATCGTCTCGATGATGCGTTCCGAGTTGTCGATCACCCACTTCTGGCAGCGCCGCAGCAGCTGGCCCCGGGCCTCGAAGCCGAGCACCTCCCAGCCGGGCTGCGCCGCGCGCGCACGCTCGACGAGCTCCGGGATGCGCTCCGGGCCGACCACGTCGACGCTCGCGACGATCTGCCCGGTGGCCGGATTCTCGACCTCGATCTTGTGGGTGGGAGGAGCGGCGGTGGCGGTCATGAGATGAACCCTAGCCCCGCGCCCGCCTGCGCTCGCCCTGGCGGCGCATCAGCTCGGAGGTGTGCAGCGCGGGGCGCCCGGCCAGGGCGGCCGCCCGCGCGGCCAGGCCGCGCCAACGCGGGACGGCGACCACCAAACGCTTCGAGTCGAGCAGGCCGACGACAGTGCTCGCCACCTCCCCCGCGCTCAGCATCCGCGGGCTCGACCAGATGATCGCCGACTCCGGCTCGTGCGCCCGCTCGCGCGTCATGTCTGTGTCCGCGCCGTCGGGGCAGACGACGTGCATCTTGATCGGCAGGCCCGCCGCCATCAGGTCCCCCTGGAGCGAGGTGGTGAAGCCGAGGACGGCGTGCTTGGTCGCCGCGTACACGGCGAGGCCGGGCACTGGCGCGAATGCGGACATCGAGCCGAGGTTGATCACGTGCATGTCCTGCCCGCCGCGCTCGCGCATGGCCTCGAGCGCAGCGCGCGAGCCCCACATCACCCCGAGCAGGTTCACCTCTACCTGAAGCCGGACTTCGTCGTCGGGGTGCTCCCAGGCCTTGCGCGTGCGCAGGACGCCGGCGTTGTTGACCCACACCTCGAGCGG
>JACCSF010000218.1 GCA_013813135.1 Thermoleophilaceae bacterium
GGGGGGGCCGGCTGGCCACCACGGTGGCCAGCTCCAGCGCGGAATCGAGCCAGCCGTCGCGCGGCACCACGCTGTTGACGATCCCGAGCCGCACCGCTTCCGCCGCGTCGATGCGGCGGCCGGTCAGTACCAGCTCCATGGCGCGCTGCTTGCCGATCACGCGCGCGAGCCGTTGCGTGCCGCCGCCGCCGGGGATGATCCCGAGCAGGATCTCCGGCTGGCCGAACTCAGCCGACTCGGAGGCGACGATCATGTCGCACGCCAGCGCCAGCTCGCAGCCGCCGCCGAGCGCGTAGCCCGACACCGCGGCAACCAGCGGCGTTCGCACCCGCGCCAGCCGGGGCCAGAAGCGGGCCGAGGGCGAGGCAAGCGCGTCCTGGAAGCTGCGCGTGGCCATCGCCTTGATGTCTGCGCCGGCGGCGAACCAGTCGTCCCCGCCCGCGATCACGATGCAGCCGACGTCGGGGTCGTCGTCCCAGCGCTCGACGAGCGCGGCCAGCTCCTCCATCAGCTCTGGCGAGAGCGCGTTGCGGGCGTCCGGGCGGTTCAGCTGCGCCAGCCCGACCGCGCCGCGCATCTCGGCGGCGACGAGGCTCACGGCACCAGCGCGTTGATGCCCGTGTAGGCGCGCCCGATGATCAGCTTCTGGATCTGGGACGTGCCCTCGTAGAGCGTCGTCACGCGCGCGTCTCGGAGGTAGCGCTCGACCGGGTAGTCGTCGACGTAGCCCGAGCCGCCGTGCACCTGGATGGCGCGGTCGGCGCAGCTGACGGCGGCCTCGGTCGCGTACAGCTTGGCGATCGAGGTCTCGGTGGTGCTGGGCTTGCCCTGGTCCTTGAGCCACCCGGCCCGCCACACCAGCCCGCGCGCCGCCTCGGTCTGCACGGCCATGTCGGCGATCATCTCCTGCACCAGCTGGAACGATGCGATCGGCCGGTCAAACTGGGTGCGCTCCTTCGCGTAGGCCACGGAGGCGTCCAGCGAGCCCTGACAGATCCCCACGCAGCCGGCCGCCACGCTGTAGCGACCCGAGTCGAGAGCGCTCATTGCGATCTTGAAGCCGTCACCGATCTGGCCCATGAGCGCGGAGTCGGCGACCTCGACGCCGTCGAGCGACAGCTCGGCGGTGTCGGAGCCCTTGAGGCCGAGCTTGCCGTGGATCTCCTGGCTCGAGAAGCCCTCGGAGTCCGTCGGCACGAGGAAGCACGCGAGACCCTTGTGCTTCTTCTCCGGGTCGGTCTGGGCGAAGATCATCGCCAGCTTGGAGTAGTTGCCGAGCGAGATCCACATCTTGCCGCCGTTGATGCGCCAGCCCCCATCGATCTTCTCGGCGCGCGTCTTGAGGTTCGAGGCGTCGGAGCCCGTGTCCGGCTCGGTCAGGCCGAAGCACCCGAGCGCCTCCCCGGAGCACAGGCGCGGCAGCCACTCCTGCTTCTGCTCCTCAGTTCCCCAGCGGACGATCGAGGAGCACACGAGCGAGGTGACCACCGAGACGACCGTGCGCATGGCCGAGTCGCCGCGCCCGATCTCCTCGACGAGCAGCGCGTACGTGCGGTAGTCCACTTCGCGGCCGCCGTACTCCTCGGGGACGATCGCCCCCAGGAAGCCCATGTCGGCGATCTTCTGGACGAGCTCGGTGTCGAAATGCTCGTTGCGGTCGTTCTCGCGCGCCCGAGGAACGATCTCCCGGTCGGTGAAGTCGCGAGCGGTCTCGCGGATCAGTCGTTGTTCGTCGGTCAGCTCGAAATCGATCATGTGGCTCCGGATTCTGTCGGAGGAGGTCGCCTCGCGGCGCAGCGGCTACTAGGCGGCCGGGTTCTCGATCACGGCGGCCAGGCCCATACCGACGCCGATGCAAAGCGTCGCGAGGCCGTAGCGCCCGCCGCGGCGGCGCAGCTCCCACGCGAGCGTGCCGAGCAGCCGCGCACCGGAGCAGCCGAGTGGGTGGCCGATCGCGATCGCGCCGCCGTTCACGTTGAGCTTGTCACGGTCGATCCCGAGCTCTCGCATGGAGGCGAGCACCTGCGACGCGAACGCCTCGTTCAGCTCGACCAGGTCGATGTCGTCGATCGTCAGGCCGGCCCGCTCCAGCGCCTTGCGCGACGCGGGCACGGGGCCCACGCCCATGTAGCCGGGATCCACGCCGGCGGAGCCGGTCGCAACGATGCGCGCGAGCGGCTCGCGCCCGAGCTCGCGGGCACGCTCCCCGCTCGCCAGCACCAGGCACGCCGCGCCGTCGTTGAGCGAAGACGAGTTGCCGGCGGTGACCGTGCCGCCCTCGCGGAAGACCGGCTTCAGCTTGGCCAGCCGCTCCAGAGTCGTGTCCGGGCGCGGGCCCTCGTCGGCGTGGACCGTGACCGGGTCGCCCTTGGGCTGGGCCACGTCGATCGTGACGAGCTCGTCGTCGAGGCGCCCGGCATCCGCGGCCGCCACTGCGCGGCGGTGCGACTCGAGTGCGAATGTGTCCTGGTCCTCGCGCGAGACGCCGTAGCGCTCGGCCACGTTCTCCCCGGTCTCGCCCATCGACTCGGTCGAGTGCATCGCCGCCATGCGCGGGTTGATGAGCCGCCATCCCAGCGTGGTATCGGCCAGCTCCACGTTGCCGCGCGGGAAGCCGCGCTCGGGCTTGGGCATCACGAGCGGCGCGCGCGTCATGGACTCGACGCCGCCGGCCAGGACGAGGTCGGCGTCGCCGAGTTTGAGCTGGCGGCTGCCCTGGATGCCTCCAACCCCGAGGCGCAGAGCCGGTTTACGGTCGCGCCCGGCACCTCGACCGGCAGTCCGGCGAGCAGGCTCGCCATGCGGGCGACGTTGCGGTTGTCCTCGCCGGCCTGGTTGGCGCAGCCCATGTAGACCTCGTCGACCGAGTCGGGCGGGAGGCGGTTGCGCTCGACCGCCGCCCGCACCACGTGCGCCGCGAGGTCGTCGGAGCGGACGCTCGCCAGCACGCCGCCGTAGCGGCCGATCGGGGTCCTCACGGCATCCAGGATCATGGCGTCCGTCATGGCCCCGGAGCGTACACTCGCCCGATCGACGAGTTCGCGGTATTCGTTCTGTTCGGCTTCATCGTCGCCATCGGGATCCTGCTCGCGCTCGGCAGGTGGTACCCGGGCTCCGGCGCGGAGCAGGTGGACTGGCGGCCGACGCGCTCCCCCGAGGTCGAGGCCGAGCTCGAGCTCGACGACGTCGACCAGATGCTCGAGGCGCAGAACGCCCGTCGCCGCGCGAGCGGCCGGCCGGAGCGCACCGAGGAGGACGTGCGCATCCAGGTCGCGGAGGACGAGCGCTGGCGCGAGGAGCTGCGCCGCCGCGCGCGCAAAGCGGACGACGGCTAGCGACCGGGCTGGATGGCGCGGGTCCTGATCGTGGGTTGCGGCTGCCGCGGCCGGTCGCTGACGGGTGCCCTGCGCGCCGACGGGCACGCGGTGCGCGGCACCACGC
>JACCSF010000267.1 GCA_013813135.1 Thermoleophilaceae bacterium
CGCGGACGCGGTCCGCCGTCGGCCGCGTCCGCATGCCACGCGGCGCCTCGAGGCGCCGCCCCTTGAAGGTCCCCGCGACGACCCTCAATCGCTCTCGAACGCCGCGCGAGCGCGGTCGCGGTCGAGGTAGAACTGCGCGCGCTTCACAAGCTCGCCCTCGAACTCGTAGATCACCCCAGGGCGGAGCACGGCCATCGCGCCGCTGCCCTGTCCCTCCGCGGTCCAACGCATCAGCACCAGCACGCGCCCGCCGCGTTCGATCACCTCCTCGAGCTCCGCGGCGATGCTGGTGCTCTCGAGCCGCTCGCGGAAAGCGGCGCGCACGCCGTCGTGCCCGTGCCAGGTCTGGCCGTCGGGCCACTCCGGATCCTCCTCCCAGACCACATCCTCGGCGAGGTACGAGATCACCGCGTCGAAGCCGCCGCGCTGGTAGGCGGCGATCCCCTCCCGCGCCAGGCTCGCCAGCGACCGCTCGGTCAGCCCGGCGGCCCGGCGCGCCTCGTCGACGTCGTAGTAGAGGACCATCTGCACCGCGCGGCCCTCGCGAAACCTCCAGAGTTGCCCCACGCGCATGTCGACCGGCGCACCACTCTCGCGGCCGCGTCCATGCATGGTGAGGATTGCCAGCACCCGGTCCGGCTCGGCGGGGTACAGGTCCCACTCGACGTGCAACTCCTCCCAAGGCTCGACCCAGTCGCGGAAGAAGGCAATCGTCGCCTCCGCGCCGTGCCGCACGTCGCCCTCCGGGTGGTTGGGCACCACCCACTCGAAGTCGGGCCCGAGCCCGATCAGCGCCTCCTCCAGCCGGTCCTCGCGCCAGATCATCTCGTAGCCCCGCTGAAGGACGCGAAGGACGTCGCTCATGCCGGAATCGGGTCGAGCTCGGACCCAAATCGGGCGACGACGGCCTCGCGCAGCAGCGCGTGCTCGGCAGCTTCGAGCCGGGGGTCGTCGAGGAGGATCGCGTCGGCGCGGTCGCGCGCCCGCACGAGCAGCTCCGCGTCCTCGGGCAGCTGCGCCACGCGGAACTCGGGCAGCCCGTGCTGGCGCGTGCCGAGCACGTCGCCGGCACCGCGCAGCTCGAGGTCGACCTCGGCCAGCCGGAAGCCGTCGCCCCCGCCGGCGATCGCCTCGAGCCGCGGCAGCTTCGGATCGCCGAACACGATGCACAGCGAGGGGTGCTCGCCCCGTCCCACACGGCCGCGCAGCTGGTGCAGCTGCGAGAGGCCGTAGCGCTCCGCCGCCTCGATCAGCATCACGGTGGCGTTGGGCACGTCGATGCCGACCTCGATCACGCTGGTGGCCACGAGCACATCGGCCTCGCCGCCCGCGAACGCCTCCATCGCCGCCGTCTTCTTCTTCGAGGGCATCTGGCCGTGGATCAGCTCGACACGCAGCCCCTCGAACTCGGTGCTGCGCAGCCGCTCGTACTCGACCGTGGCCGCCTTGGCCTGGAGCGCCTCCGACTCCTCCACGAGCGGGCACACGACAAAGCACTGGCGCCCGGCGCGGATCTCCTCGCGGATGCGCTCGTAGGCCCGTGTCCGGGCGCGGGCGCCGTCCACCACGAAGGTCTCGACCGGACGCCGGCCCTTCGGCAGCTGCCGCAGCACGGTCGCGTCGAGGTCGCCGTAGGCGGTCAGCGAGAGCGTGCGCGGGATCGGAGTGGCGGTCATGTGCAGCGAGTGCGGCGCGAGTCCCTCCGGCGCCTTGGCGTCGAGGGCGGCACGCTGGCGCACGCCGAAGCGATGCTGCTCGTCGACGACCACCACGGCCAGGTCGCGGAACTCGACAGCCGGCTCGATCAGGGCGTGGGTGCCGACCACCATCTGGAGCTGGCCGGTGGCGAGCCTGCCGAGGAGGTCGCGCCGGCGGACGGCGCTGGTCGAGCCGGTCAGCAGCTCGAGCGGGAGCGTGCCCCCGAGCAGCGAGTCGAGCGTGCGGTGGTGTTGCTCGGCGAGCGTCTCGGTGGGCGCCATCAGCACGGCCTGAGCGCCGTTCTCGACGGCACGCAGCATCGCCTCCAGGGCGACGACGGTGTTATGCGTGACCGTGAAATGGTCCGTGACATAGAGACGCTCCGTGTGAGCAACCGCTATGCACTGCATTCGTTTCTTGCCGGCCGGCTCGACCGCGACGATCGCCTTCGCGGGATGCCCGTACTTCGTCCGTGAACGAAGTCGATTCGCCTTTCGCGACAGACGAAACGGAGGAAACTCGTTCGGCAGCTGCATACTGGTCTGCCAGGTAGTTGACCGGGTCCTCATACGCACTCGGCATGACGCTCGGCCGCCCAACGAGCGAACCAGCCAGGCCACGTTCTCCGCCAACGGACGCGAGGATGAGTCGAAAGTCACATTCTGGCCGTGCTTGTTCAGGGTTCCGTCCGTGTCGAGGAGGCCTTGGAGCAGGGCGTGGCGCGCAGCTATGGGCGCATTGAGGTAGGGCTCGGGCACGGCCTTATCGCGAGCGCGACACCCGAGCAGACCGAGTTCGACAAGGCTTTGGGCGAGCGGACTGGGCAGTTGCCAGCCGGCTCCCGCTTCGTAGGCATCGACAAGGGAAGCCGGCTTGGTCAAGTCAGCGGCAGCGATAACCGCCGAATCGACAACGGGTCTAGTCGCAACGATCTTCCAGTCGTACGGACGATGGCGTTCCTTCCGGAGCTCGCACCCGGTGGGCAGCCGCTCACGGACGGCTTCGACAAGCTCCGCGTCGTGGCTCGTGAAGCGAACGCGATCAGGTACGGACAGCCCACCGTCGCCGAGCAGGAGACCGATGAGGTATGGATCGAGTGGACGGTCTCGGTGCCCGTCGAACTCCATAGCCCGCGGAAGCTCCACATGCCATTTCGCTCCGCCGTTCGCCCCGAACAGATCGCCGCGGATCTCTCTCAGGGACTTCACCTTCGGCCTGTCGCCACGCTGCCGGGCAGCACCGGTTCGTACCTGCCAGAGGTGGTCGAGGTCGCATTCGACAACCGATCCATCTGAAAATCGCACGCGCCAAACCTCGCGCTCGCCCTGGGGGAAGACACCTCTTACCTGCGTCGTCTCCCCTGACGGCGTGATGACCCGGTCGCCTACGGCGACTTCACCCATCTCAAGAAATCCACGAGGGGTCAAGACGAGCGAGTCAAGGGGCTGCGCCTTCCCGCTTCCCACCTCCCCCATCAGCAGCCGCTGCATCGGGCGCTCGTCGCCGAGGTCGGTGTCGATCTCGCCCATCGCCGCGATCTGATCCTCGGTGAGCTCGAACGGCAGCGACCAGCGCCAGCGGTCCACGACCACGCCGCGGGCCGCGAGCGGGCGGGCGCGCCGGCGGCTCGCCTTCGAGGAGCTGTTCCTGC
>JACCSF010000313.1 GCA_013813135.1 Thermoleophilaceae bacterium
CACGTTCCGCAGCGGTCCTCCGCCACCGGCCGCCACGAGCGCCGCCGGCGGCACCACGCTCGCCACGCGGTCCGGCATCGCGCGGAACTCGCGCAGCGCCGCGCGGCAGCTGAGGCAGGTCTGCATGTGCGGTCGCAGCCGTGCTAGGTCCTCCGCGCTCGCCTCGCCGTCGGCGAGCGCGGACAGCAGCGGCTCGTAGCGCGCGCAGTCCGCGCCGCGCTGAATCCCGGACACCCGCCGCAGGAACGCCCGGCGCCCCTCGGTCAACAATCGATTGACTTTCGTATGACGTCCGAAAAGACCGGAGCGTCGCGATCCCGCCCATGCGGGTTCGCCTCGGCGATGAGGAGCGCGCGTGAGGCTGGGGTGCCGCCCATGATGAGTGTGCTGCGCACTCGCTGACCGCCGGTCTACGGAACCGAAGGTCACAGGTTCGAATCCTGTCGGGCGCGCTTCAATCCCCTGGAGACCGCGTGCTTTCCTGCGGTTGCGTTGCCCTCGCTGCAAACCACCAGTAGTAGTTCGCGCAGTAATCGCGTGCTCGTGAGGGGGACGACCAATCACGGTTGCACAGCGGGTCAGCGAAGCCCAAGAGGTCGCTGTCAGGCGCCCTGACCCACATTTTGCATAAGCCCTCCATCCATGAAGTAGGTGGAGCCGGTGACGTAGTCGCTGTCCGCAGACGCGAGGAAGAGGGCCAGACGGGCGATTTCCTCCGGCTCGGCCGCTCGCTTGAAGGGGATGCTCTGCACTTGTTGGTCGAGCAGCTCGGGATCGTCGATTGCCGGCTGGTTGAACGGGGTGAGGACCATGCCGGGGCCGAGGTTGTTGACGTTGATCTTCAGCGGCGCCAGCTCGAGCGCCAGCACGTGGGTGAGGTTGCGCAGCGCGCCCTTGGAGCAGTCGTAGTCCGCGCCGCCGGCGTTGGGGATCTCCTGGTGCACCGAGGTGACGTTGATGATCTTGCCGCCAGACCCTCCGTGGGCCTTGCGCAGCTGGATGTAGCGCCGACAGCAGAAGAACGCTCCGTACAGGTTGGCCTTGAGCGCCTTGTCGAAGACTTCGGTGGAGAGATCGGCCACCTCGGCGCCCGAAGCGTCGACGCCGGCGTTGTTCATCAGGATGTCCACGGTGCCGAACGCCTCCGTCGCTGCGTCGAAGAGCCGTTCTATCTGCTGCTCGTCGCAGATGTCGGCCTGCACGACGATCGCCCGCCGGCCCGCCGCCTCCACGCCCCCGCGGGTGTGATCGGCCCCCTCTACGTCCTCCAGGTAGTGGACCACGACGTCAGCGCCCTCCTTGGCGAACTCGAGCGCCGTGGCCTGCCCGATCCCCGAGTCCGAGCCGGTGATGAGCGCGACCTTGTCCTGCAGTCGACCGATCATGACGGTTCCTCCTCCGCTTGTTCCGCAAGCTCCGTCAGGCGCCATGCGGCGTTTATGAGCCCGACGTGCGAGAAGGCCTGCGGGAAGTTGCCCAACAGCTCCTTTCGGTCGGGGTCGGCCTCCTCCGAGAGGAGGCCGAGATCGTTTGCGTATGAGGTGGCCCGCTCGAACCAGACCTCGGCGCGGGCGACCTGGCCTCCCAGGGCGAGGCACTCGACCAGCCAGTAGGTGCAGATGAGAAAGCCCATGGGGTCGTCGGGCCAGCGCCGGACGAGGCCGACGTCGCCGAGCTCTGACTCGATCGCCTCGATCGTCGACCACATCCGCTCGTCGTCAGCCGGGAGGAAGCGGACAAGCGGCAGCAGGAGGATCGAGGCGTCGAGGTCATCGGACTCGAAGGCGCCCGTGTAGGCCCCCGCCCGCTTGCTCCACCCCTTGGTCAGCACGGCGGCACGCACGCGTTCGCGTGCCTCTTCCCAGCGGTCGAGATGAACGCCATCCCCGAGCAGCGGGCCCAACCGGAGGGCGCGGTCGAGGGCAACCCAGCACATCACCTTGGAGGACACGTACTGACGGCGCTGATCGCGAGCCTCCCACATCCCCGCATCCGGCTCGCGCCAGCTCGCAGCCGCCCGGTCGGCCAGCGCGATCAGCAGCTCGCGGGTCGGCTTCTGGAGCTCCCCGAGCTGCTCCCGCAACTGCTCAGCGGCGTCCAGCACCTCACCGAGCACGTCGAGCTGCTCCTGATCCCAGGCCGCGTTTCCGATCCGAACCGGACGGCTGTCGCGAAAGCCGGGAAGGTGCGCCAGCTCACGCTCGGCCAGATTGCGCTCGCCCTCCACGCCATACATGATCTGCACACGCTCAGCGCCGAGGTGACCGCTGGCGTTCGCGATCCACCGAAAGAGCCGGTTGCCCTCTTCTGGGCACGCCGCGATCCAGAGCGAGCGGATCGTCAGGCTCAGATCGCGCAGCCACGCGAAGCGATAGTCGAAGTTGAGGTCCTCGCCGACCTTCTCGGGCAGGGACGTGGTCGCCGCCGCCACCACGGCACCAGACGGCTGGAACGTCAGTCCCTGCAGCACCAGCGAGCTGCGGCGCACCGCCGTGGCGTGGCGGCCGCGGTAGCCGTCGTGCAGCTGCGCCCACGACTCCCAGCCGGCGATCGTCTCCTCGAGCGTTGCCTGCTCTGCCTGGCCGGCCACGCTCGCAATTTCGACCGAGCGCGCGAAGCCGAGCCGAAAGTCGACCCGATCACCGGCACGGACGGTGAAGCGTCCGGTGGCGCAGCCGGGCCCTGGCGTGAGCGCCACGGGGGCGGTCAGGGAGAGGCGCACGGGGCCGCCTCGCGCGACGATGCCGTCCGGGCAGCCGACGACGTGGGGGACTGTCAATCCGTATTCCATGCGTGGAGCGAAATCGGTGGCCATCTCGACCGCGCCGCGCGATCCCTCGACGCGTCGGAACAGGATGTGCGGACTGCGCAGGCCGATCTCATGGCCACGCGACCCGCGCTCGAGGCCAAGCGCGTCGGAAACCGTCACCTCGCCCGCTGAGGTGGTGAACACCGTGCGTAGCACCAGCGTGTCCGGTACGTAATGACGCTCGACCTCGAAGAGCGCCGTGGGGGACAGCGACCAGTGCCCGGCATCGGCTCCCAGCAGGCGTCCGAAGACCGATGGGGAGTCGAAGCGCGGGACGCACCACCAGTCGACCGAACCGGTCCGACTGACAAGGGCGGCCGAATGACAGTCGGACAGGAACCCGTAGTCATCGATCGCAGTCACCTGACTAGCTCCGCCCGCCCGGGCCAGGGCTGGCGGTCAAGCTGTCTCCAGGGGATGGGCGACGCGTCGTCGGCCGCAAGCGTCGCAAGGCCGGTCTCGGTCTCGCGACGCGTTTGATCTGCGAGTCCGGAGCCTCACGCAGCGAGCCTTGCGTCGGCGACCATCGCGCGCACCTCGTCGGCCATCGCCCCGGCGGCCGGCGTCCTGTAGGCACCCGCGGGCCACGCCAGCGAGATGCGGCGCACCGGGGCATCCATGAGCGGCCTGACGACCACGTCGTCGCGCAGGGCGGTCTGCGCCAAGCGGGGCAGTAGCGACACGCCGAGTCCGGCGGCAACGAGCGCCTGCTGGGCCTGGAAGTCGGCCGAGCGGTAGTGCGCGGCGAACTCGAGCTGCACGCCGGCGGCCTCGCAGACGTGCTCGAGATCCATCCCCCACGGGGCGCACCCGAGCGGGCTGCCGATGATGCGCTCGGAGGTTAGCTGCTTCAACTGCACCTCGCCGGCCTCTGCGGCCAGGGGGTGATCGCCGGGCAGGATCAGCGAGAAGGGGTCGTCGAAGAGCGGCTCGAGGACCACTTCGTCGGCTTCGACGACCTCGTTGCCGTCGTAGTCGCGCGTCGCCGGCCAGCTGTCGAGCTCGAAGACGATCGCGAGATCGAGCGCGCGCGAGCGAAGCCCGGCAACGCTCTCGTAGGGCTCCCCATCGGTGACCTCCAGCGCAAAGCTCGGATGCCGGCGACGGTAGCTCGCGATCGCCCGGGCCGCGAACGCGGCGGTCGCGGTCGGAAAGGAACCGAACATCAGCTGGGCGGCGCCGGCCTCGGCGAGGGCGTCGAGCTCGGCGCGCGCGTCGATCAGCTCGCGGCGCATCGTCTCCGCACGACGGGCGAGAGCTTGGCCGCCAGCCGTCAGGCGCACGCCGCGCTGGCTGCGCTCAAAGAGCTGCACACCCGCGTCGCGCTCGAGCATCCTCATCTGCTGCGAGACCGCCGACGGAGTGAAGCTCAACGCGCTCGCCGCGCCGGCGAAGCTCCCATGCGCGACGACCGCAAGCAGCATCTCGATGCGTCGAGGGTCGAGCACGAGAACACCCTTACCCCGGCAGCCGTGGGCATCTCCTACCGACGCGCAGCTGTTGCATTTCCGTAATGCACTCCCGGCGCCGGCCCGGCGCCGGCCCGCTCGGGGAGCGGATTTCCTCCCCGGTGCGGGTCGGAGAGTCGCTATCTCGGGGGGAACTGCGAGTTGGGGACGGGGTCCTCGAGGTTGGCGGTCGGCGGGTCGGCGGTGAAGCCGATGACCGCACAGTTGATGTCAACGCCGACGGACCCGTAGGGCGCGGGCTCGCCGGTCGCCGGGTCGACGCCCGTGAGCAGGTCGGGCCGGGTCGCCGCCAAGTTGAAGACGACGTTCTCGTCGATCTGGCGCTTGTTGAGTCCGCCCTTTACCGCCTTGTCGGTCCACAGTCCGAGCTGGGCATCCCAGAGGGGGCTGTAGGCGTTGGCGTGCCGCGGATCGCGGAGCGTCGGGAAGTCGCCGAACACGTTCAGCAGATCACCGCCGCGGCGCAGGCTCTGGATCAGCGCCTTGTTGTCCGCGGAGGCGTCCTCGCTGCCGTGACCATCGAGCATCAGGTGCTGGAACCCCTGGGACTGCCGGTTGCGGCGACCAGTCTGGCCGTTGATGAAGCCGAACAGCCGTTCACGCGCGGAGCCGAGGAAGTCGTCGCCGCCGTTGTAGGCCGCGCGGTCGAGCGCGGGGACGTAGGTCGCGCGCTCCAGCACCGCTGTCAGTGGCTGACCGGCGTCCGTGCTCAGGTAGATGATCGGCTCGCCGGCGTCAAAGCCCTTAATGAACAGCATGTCGACCCACGACTCCAGGAACTTGCCCGGGGGTGAGGGCGGCGCGATGTGGACGCCGAGGACCCGATCGCTCGTGTTGATGTGGTTGTGCACGTCGAAGTCGCGATCGCCGACGGCCACGATCGGCGCGC
>JACCSF010000374.1 GCA_013813135.1 Thermoleophilaceae bacterium
GCCGAGCCCGCCCCGCCCGCGCCGTCCCAGGGCAGCGGCGGCTCGGCGAATTCGACCCCCGACCCGTTCAAGCCGCTACAGCAGTGACGGAGCGCTTCCCCGCGATCCCATGAGCATCGGCGGCATCCTCACCGCGATGGTCACCCCCTTCGACAGCGACGGGGGGCTGGACGAGGACGCCACCGCGCGCCTCATCCACCACCTGCTCGGCAACGGCTCGGACGGGGTCGTGCTCGCCGGCAGCACCGGCGAGGCCGCCACCCTCACCGACGATGAGAAGGCACGGCTGTGGGAGCTCGGCGTGGCCGAGGCGGGCGACGCCACCGTGATCGCGGGCACCGGGACCTACGACACCCGGCACAGCGTCGAGCTGACCGAGCGAGCCACGGAGATCGGCGTGGACGCGGTGCTGGTCGTCACGCCCTACTACGTGCGCCCGAACCGGCGTGGCATCAAGGCCCACTTCGAGGCCATCGCCGCCGCCACGGATCGGCCGGTGGTGGCCTACAACATCCCAAGCCGCACGGCCACGGACATGCCCAACGAGCTGCTGGCCGAGCTGGGTCAGATCGACAATGTCGTCGCCGTCAAGCAGGCCCGCTACGAGCACCTCGCTCCGATCGACGGGCTCGACCTGCTCGCCGGCAACGACGACATCCTCGCCAAGGTCATGGACCTCGGCGGGACCGGCGGCATCCTGGTCGCCTCGCACCTGGCCGGCCGCGAGATGCGCCGCATCGTGGACGAGCCCGAGCGCCGCCACGAGATCGAGGACGGGTTGCGCGACCTCTACGAGGCGCTCACCGTGACCACCAACCCGATCCCGATCAAGGCCGCGCTCAACATGGCAGGCCAGGAGGTGGGCGGGCTGCGCCTGCCGCTGGTCGAGGCCACCGAGGAGGAGAAGGCCGTTATTCGCGCGGCGCTCGAGCGCCACGAGCTGCTCGCGGCGGTGTGAGCCCCCGAGGGACTCTGCGGATCCTGCCGCTCGGCGGGCTCGGCGAGATCGGCAAGAACATGATGGTCGTCGAGTACGACGGCCGTATCGTCGTCGTGGACACCGGCCTGATGTTCCCGACGCCGGACCAGCTCGGCATCGATCTCGTGCTGCCCGACTTCGCCTATCTGCGCGAGCGGGCCGACGACATCGAGGCCATCGTGCTCACCCACGGCCACGAAGACCACGTGGGCGCGTTGCCCTTCGTGCTGCGCCAGCTCGGCCGTACGCCCAAGATCTACGGCGGCCCGCTGACCGCGGCCATGGTCCGGTCCAAGCTCGACGAGCACCGGCTGCGCGAGGTGACGGTGGAGGACGTGCTCGCCACCCAGAGCTTCGAGGCGGGGCCGTTCTCCGTGGAGATGGTCAAGATGGCCCACTCGATCCCGGACGCGTTCGCGGTCGCTCTCACCTGCGACCTCGGCACGACGCTGGTCACCGGCGACTACAAGTTCGACCAGACCCCGGTGGACGGTGTGCCGGCCGACGTCGGCCGCCTCGCCGAGCTGGGTCGCGACGGGTTGCTGCTGCTGTGCGGCGACTCGACCAACGCGGACCGGCCCGGGGTGTCGCTCTCGGAGTCGAGCGTGGGCCCGAAGCTCGAGGAGGTCTTCGGCCGCTGCAACGGCCGCATAGTGGTGACCTGCTTCGCCTCGAACATCCACCGCGTGCAGCAGGTGGTCGACGCGGCCGCCGTGCTGGGTCGCAAGGTGTCGCTGGTGGGACGCTCGATGCGCAAGAACGTGAACATCGGGCGCACGCTCGGGCACATCGACGTGCCGGAGGGGATGCTGGTCGGCCCCAAGGAAATCGAGGACTTCCCCGACAACAAGCTGGTCGTGATCTCCACGGGAAGCCAGGGCGAGCCGCTCTCCGCCCTGCGGCGCATGGCGCACGGCGACCACCCCCAGGTGGAGCTCCACGACGGCGACACGGTGATCTTCTCCGCGACTCCGATCCCCGGCAACGAGCGGGCGGTCAACGAGACGATCAACCGCATCTACCGGCTCGGCGCGGACGTGATCACGGCGGCCGACGTACCCGTCCACGCCTCGGGGCACGGGTATCAGGAGGAGCTCAAGCTGATGCTGAACCTGACCAAGCCCGAGTACGTGATGCCGGTGCACGGCGACCACCGTCGCCTGCGCCTGCACTCGGAGCTCGCGGAGGCGGTCGGGGTTCCGCCCAAGTCCATCTTCAGGGGCGAGAACGGCCTGCCGCTCGAGATCGACTCCTCGGGTGCCCGCTTCGGCGACCGCGAGCAGGCGGGCATGATCTTCGTGGACGGCGTGGACGTGGGGGACATCGAGGACGTAGCGCTGCGCGACCGCCGCATGCTCTCCGCAGACGGCATCTTCATCGTGGTGGCCACGATCTCGGAGCAGGACGGCCGCTCGGTCGCGCCGCCCGAGATCATCTTCCGCGGCGTCCCGTTCGTGGACGAGTCGGACGCCTTCGTGGGGGAGCTTCGCCAGGCGGTGGACGCGTCGCTCGAGCGCTCGGCCGCGGAGGAGATCCGCGAGATCGACCTCCTGCAGGACCACCTGCACGACGACGTGGCGGAGTTCGTCTACGAGCGCCTGCGCCGCCGGCCGATGATCCTGCCGGTGGTCGTAGAGGTCTAGCTCACAACCTGGCTCAGCCCTCGAGCACCACGTGCCCGTGGAAGAGGCACGAGCCGGCGCCGTCCGCTTCCGCGTAGAGCCCGAACGCGCCGGTGATCGCCTTGCCGCTGGGCGCGGAGGAGAACAGCGTCGCGTCGGCGACCGAGCGGCTGCCGGCGGGCACGTCGGCGACCTCGACCACCGATACGGCCCCGTCCCCCGGTTCGACCACAGGGTTGTTGGTCGCCGTCCCCGCGGGCGCGCCGGCGGAGCCGCCCGCCGCCGAGTTCGCCTCCGTGGTCTGGACCCGCAGCTTGCCTTCGGTGTTCAAGCCGTCCGCCTCACATGCCGCCGTCAGGGTGAGCGGGCCGTGCGTGGCCAGCGTAATCGGAGCGGCTCCCTCCGCGAGCGAGGTCGGAGCGACCGTCTTCAGCGCTGTCAGCGCGCTCGCGGTATCGGCCTGCGCCGCGCTCGGCACCTTTGCGAGGCCCTCCTCGCTGATGTCGGCGCCGGTGAGCGTGTTGAAGGCCACGTCGCGGCCCTGGATCGTCGAGTTGCGGATGTCGAAGCCCCGCACCTCGTTGTTGCGGATGTCGAACGTGCGCAGCGTGTTGTTGCGCACGTCGGTGCCGGTGACCGTGTTGTTCCTGATCTCACGGCTGTCGATGAAGCCGGTGGCGACGCCGTAGGACACGCCGCTCAGCGACACGAACAGCGCAAGGCACGCGATCACGAGGGCCGGCGAGGGGCGCCGGCGCAGGATGGACTTCACGGGGGGAGGCTCCTCAGGGACTCGGGTACTCGGACTAGCGATCCGCGCGCACCCGGTCGAGTCGGGTGCTTGCGGCTGCTCAGGTCCCGAACACGCTAGCCGCGCGATCGGAGCGCACCGGTGCGGGCGCGGCGGCGGGCAGGGAGACCACGAAGCGGGCGCCGCCACCGGGGGCGTCGAGCAGCTCCACCCGGCCGCCGTGGCCGTCGGCGACGGCCTTCACGATCGCCAGACCGAGGCCGCTCCCGCCGGTGCGGGTGGCGTCGCCGCGGCCGCGGGCGAAGCGCTCGAAGACGCGCTCGCGCAGGTCGGTCGGCACGCCGGGCCCGCGGTCGGCCACCTCGAGCACGGCCGAAT
>JACCSF010000376.1 GCA_013813135.1 Thermoleophilaceae bacterium
GGTGGGTGAGCAAATACGCCGAGCCCTGGGCGGCGACGCTCACCGGGCTCAAGGAACGATTGGAGGGCAAGCCGATGGAGGCAGCCAAGACGGTCTCGTGGGCGGAAGGTACGGCTCCGGTGATGGCCGGCACCGCCGTGTTCGAGATCTACATCAAGACGACCCCGGAGCGCCTCTGGGAGGCGATCACCGACCCGAAGATGCGCGCGAAGTACAGCTTCGGAGTCGAGACCCACTCGGACTGGACGCCCGGCTCGAGCTACGAGGCGTCGGTCCCGGGCGTGGTCGACATCGCCGCGGGCGAGAACCTCGAGGTCGACCCGCCGCGGCTCCTCGTCCAGAGCTTCAACGCGCTCTGGAGCGACGAGGTCAAGTCCGAGGGGCCCTCGAGGGTCACCTGGGAGATCGAGCCGGTCGGCGACTCGTGCCGACTGACCGTCACCCACGACCAGCTCGGCGAGGGCGCCAACGCGGAGCTCTACGGCGGTTGGCCGATGATTCTCTCCGGCCTGAAGACGCTGCTCGAGACCGGGGAGCTGCTCGACACGCCGGGCTCGCTGCGCTACTCGCAAGCCCAACCTGCTGACTGAGGCGCCTGTTGGAGGCTCCGGTCGCGGCGTAGGGAACCAACCACAGGAGGATGAAATGAAAGAGGAGACCAAGACCCCCATCACCCACGTGAGGACGGTGGGCGTCCCCGTAACCGACCAGGATCGGGCGCTCGCGTTCTACCTCGAGAAGCTCGGCTTCGAGAAGCGCCTCGACGCCCCCGGCCGCTGGATCGAGGTGGCGCCCCCGGGGGCGGCCACGACGATCGCGCTCGTGCCCACGCATGAGGGCGTGCCGACCGGTGTCGAGACCGGCATCCGCTTCACGACCGGCGACGCGGCCGCCGTCCACGCGGACCTACAGACCCGCGGCGTCGACGTGGGCGAGCTGCTGCGCTGGCCGGACCTGCCACCGATGTTCGAGGTCCGCGACCAGGACGGCAACGGTCTCGAGATCGTCGAGCAGACCTGAACACGGCCGAGGGCCGCCGCCGCTACCCCGCGGGTCGCGGCGGTCGGCCTCCATTCCCCTCGCCCAACCAGTACCCGTATGGAGAGCACGAACGTCGCAGGTGCGCCTACCCCTGCGGAGCCGCCTCGGACTCAACCTGCGGCGACACCGACGACCTGACCATGCCGTGGTCGCGCTTTGCGCCGCGAACGAACGCCTGCGTCGGCCACGGCGATATGCTCGCAAGGGACGACCAGGAGGCGTCTCGATTCGCGTTCCGGCTCGCTGGCGCTTGGGGCGCGGAAAGCAGGAGCGCGACTGGTGAGGGCTATCCCTCGACGACGCCGGTCGTTTTTCGCACGAGTTTTCCAAAGGCCTCGGTCAGCGGGCCGCGCGCAGCGCGACGTAGTCGCTGCGACGTAGTCGCTGTAGGTGGCGCCTGCGGCGCGGACCCATTGGGCGGCGCCGTTCGAGCGCGACCGCCGCCGAACTGGGGCCCGTAACACTGGAACTCTCGGGCGCTCCCGGCGTTCTAGAGGGCAGATTCCTACACAAGAGGCTTCCCCCATGAAGAAGGTCTTTACGACGCTCGCCCTCGTCGCGCTCGTCGGCGTCACCGTGCTGGCGATCGCGGCGCTCGCGGGCGCCGCCCCGGGCAAGGGCCACGGAGACAAGGGCCGTGCAGACTCCCCCGGCAAGCCCGACGCCAAGAGCCGCGGTAAGGCGGACCACAAGGCGGACCGCGTTCTGTTTGCGCGGCTGAACGGCCGCAATGAGATCGGGCCGGACGGCCGCAGGGGCGCCGGCGATCCCGATGGGCGCGGTGGCTTCACGGCGCTGATCGCCAACGACGAGGTCTGCTTCGGCCTCACGGTGGACGACATCGACACGCCGGTGGCGGCCCACATCCATCGCGGCAAGCGCCGCGAGAACGGGCCGATCGTGGTCACGCTGATCCCGCCCTCCGACGGCGACCCCGGCGCCTCGAGCGGCTGCGTGCCGCCCGACGGTGGCGACACGGCGGTCCTGCAGGAGATCTTGAAGCACTCGAACCGCTTCTACGCGAACGTGCACACGGGGGCCTTCCCGAACGGGGCCGTCCGCGGCCAGCTGAAGCACCGGCGTCCCTAGCGCGAGCGGCGCAGACTGCAGCAGCGGGGCGGCGCGCCGAGCGCCCGCCGCCCCCTTTGCTCTCTCCTTGGGCCAGCCGCTCCTGGCCCGGGCGGTACTCGCACTCACACCGGAAGCCCCCGGCGCCGCGTAGTAGGCCCGAGTGCCGTGGGGGGCGTTTGGAGAGCGGCGCACACACGGGCGAGCTAACCGGAGCCGCGACGCAGCGACTCGCCCAGCTTCGTGGCCGGCTGGCACCGACCGTTCGGCGCTGATCGCCGGGCGCTGCCGTTGATGGCTCAGGGACGCTGGCCGGCGGCGCGGTCGACCGCCCGCTCGAGTGCCCTGAGCTGCTCGTCGAGCGGCGCGTCCGCGGGGGCCGGGCGGACCGGCTCGGGCTCGGGCTCGGGCTCGGG
>JACCSF010000410.1 GCA_013813135.1 Thermoleophilaceae bacterium
GCACCGCATTGATGGAGGCGCGCGACCTCTCCGTGCACATCCGCGCGCACCGCGGCGTAGCCCGGGCCGTCGACGGCATCTCGTTCGAATGGCGGCGCGGCGAGATCCTCGGCGTGGTGGGGGAGTCCGGCTGCGGCAAGTCCACGCTGGCGCGCGCGCTGCTCGGCCTGGTGCCGGCGGCGGCGGGAGCGGTTGCCCGGGACGGCGGCCCGGTGGACGGCAAGGCCGCGCTGCGCGACCTGCGCCGGCACGTGCAGATGATCTTCCAGGACCCCTACCAGACCCTCAACCCGCGCCAGCGGGTGTCGACCATCGTGGCCGAGCCGCTGCGCGTGCAGGGCGTGCCCGGGGCCGAGCACGACGAGCGCGTGCGCCGCGCGATGGGGGACGTGGGGCTCGAGCCGGAGCGCTTCCTCGACCGCTATCCGCACCAGCTCTCCGGCGGCCAGCGCCAGCGGGTGGCGATCGCAGCCGCGCTGGTGCTCGAGCCGGAGGGCCTCATCTGCGACGAGCCGGTGTCGATGCTCGACGTCTCGGTGCGGGCCCAGATCCTGCAGGTGCTGATCGAGCTGCGACAGCGGCGCGACCTGGCTCTGATGTTCATCACCCATGACCTGAGCCTCGCGTGGTCGCTGTGCGACCGGCTCGCCGTCATGTACCTCGGGCGCATCGTGGAGGAGGGCTCCGCGGTGGACGTGATCGAGCGCCCCCAGCATCCCTACACGCGGGCGCTCGTGGCCGCCGTACCCGTGCCCTCGGCCGGCGCGCGCATCCGCGAGCCGCTGTCGGGCGAGCTGCCCGACGCCACGAACATCCCGTCGGGGTGTCGCTTCCACCCGCGCTGCCCGCGGCGCTTCGAGCCGTGCGACCGCGTCGATCCTCCCCTCCTCACCACGCCCGGCCCGGGGCAGCTGGCGGCCTGCCTGCTGCACGACCCGGCTCACGCGCCCACCGAGGCGGACGTTGCCCGCGACTGACCGGCGCTGGCGCGACCTGGCCGGTCCGGTCGGGCGGTTGGAGCCGGGCTCGCGCAACGCGATCACGGACGTGCCGGGCGTGCGGGTGGGGCACTCGCAGGCGGCGAGCGGGCAGCGCACCGGCGTCACCGTCGTGGACCCCCCGGGTCTGCCGGCCCGCGCGGCTGTGGCCGTGATCAACGGCGTGGGCGAGCTGACCGCAAAGCTCGAGATCGACGAGCGCGGGGTGATCGAGACGCCGGTGTACCTGTGCGGGTCGCACGCCGTCGGCACCGTCTTCCAAGCAGCGGTGCTGGCCTCCGGCCGCGGCCCCGACAACGTGGTGCTGCCGGTCGTGGGCGAGTGCGACGACGGCGACATGGCCGACTCGCGGATGGTGTCGATCGGGGATGTCGACCGCGCGCTCGGGGCCCTCGGAGCCGAGGTGGCGGAGGGCAGCGTCGGGGCGGGCACCGGCATGGTCTGCTTCGACTTCCCCGGCGGCATCGGCACCGCCTCTCGGGTCGTAGGCGACCACCACGTCGGCGTGCTGCTGCTCTGCAACTTCGGCGACCGCGAGTACCTGCACGTGCCGGGCCTCGAGCTCCCGCCCGTGTCGGGCAGGCCCGCGCCGCACGGCTCGTGCATCGCGGTGTGCGCGACGGATGCGCCGCTGTCGGCACAGCAGCTGCGCCGCCTGGCGCTGCGCCCGCTGCTGGGTCTCGCGCGGATTGGGTCGTACGGGGCCGAGGGCTCGGGCGAGATCGGCGTCGCGTTCAGCACCTCGACCGGCCAGGACCTGCCGAATGCGGACCTGAACGGGCTCTTCGCCGCCGCCTACGAGGCCGCCCATGAAGCGGTATACAACTGCCTGGTCGCGGCACGGCCGGCGCGGCGGCTCGACGGCAGCATGCAGGAGGGCTTCCCGGTCGAGGCCATCACCCCCGAGGGGCGTTAGCCGGCCAGGCGATCCAGCAGGGTGTCGAAGGCGGCCTGTCCGGCCGCCAGCGCGGCCCGCGGGTCGTCGGCAGTATGGAGGCAAACGTGGAGACAGCGGCGTTGGACTCGGTGCAGGCGGACGGCCTCGAGATCGGATACAGGGAACTCGGCGACGGGCCGCCCGTGGTGCTGCTCCACGGCTGGCCGACCTCTTCGTTTCTGTGGCGCGACGTGATGCCCGCCATCGCTCGCGCCCACCGGGTGATTGCGCCCGACCTGCCGGGCTTCGGCGTGTCGGACAAGCCAACCGGGGTGCGCTACGACTTCGCGTTCTTCGAGCGGGCGCTGGACGGGCTGCTGGCGAAGCTCGGGATCGAGTCCGTCGGCTTGGCTGCGCACGATCTCGGCGGGCCGATCGGCGTGCACTGGGCCCTCGATCGCCCCGAGCGCGTGACCGGCCTCGCGCTGCTCAACACGCTCGTGTACCCGCAGTTCTCGCCCACCGTCATGGAGTTCGTGAAGGCGCTGACGACACCGGGCCTGCGCGAGCAGGCGACGAGCCCGGAGGCCCTGGCCGCGGCGGTCCGGCTCGGCTTGGCGGACGAGTCGAAGGCAACCGACGACCTGATCGCGGCGGTTTGCGCCCCGTTCGCCGACGAGACCGCGCGGCGCGCGCTCGCGGATGCGGGTGTCGGCCTCGACCTCGAGGGCTTCGCCGACATCGAGCGGCGCCTGCCGGAACTCCGCACGCCGGTCCGGATCATCTATGGCGAGCAGGACCAGATCCTGCCCGACGTCCCCGACACGGCGGCCCGCGTCGCACGAGACCTGCCACAGGCGCGCATCACGGCGCTCCCGCAGTGCGGCCACTTCCTCCAGGAGGAGGCGCCGGAGGAGGTCGGCGAGCTGCTGGCGGAGTTCTTCGCCCCGGCGTAGCTCGCCACCGATGGGGCGATTCTGCCTCGCTCCCTAGCCACAGGCGCGCACGCCGCGGCTGCTTCAGCGCTAGGCGGGCGCGCCGGCCTGCTCGGCCTTCTCGCGCTCGGCCTTGGCCGCCGCGCGCAACTGCTCGAAGCGGACGATCTGGCCGGCGGCGCCCCAGTTGCCCTCGGGCACCTCGTGGATGAGCACCCACACGCGAACCCCGTCCTCCTCCGCCAGCCCGGCCGCGTCGCGCACGAGCTTCGAGAACTCCTCGACCAGCCCGCTCTTGCGGCGATCGCTGAGGGCGCCCTGGGGCACCGTGGCGTCCACTACGAACTGGCTCAGCTCGGCCTGACCGTCGGCGGTGAACACCGCCTCCGCGGGCAGCTCGTGCACGTGCGTCCAGGTGATCGAGCGGAAGAACTCGGTGTCGGGCGCGCCCTCCCAGCGCAGCATCGCCGCGGCGAGCTGGGCGGGCAGCTCGCGCTTCGCGTCTTCGGACAGGGCACCGGCGGGGAAGGTGAGGTCGAGCTTGGGCACGTGGCCTCCTGATGGAACGATTCGGCGTGGCCACCCTACCTGAGTTCGGATTCCGAATGCAAGTCCGGTATGCTCGCCGGGCCGTGCGCGTCGCCGACTTCGCCGACCAACCCTGCAACGTCGCTCGCCCGATCGCGCTGCTCGGCGAGGGGTGGACGCTGCTGGTGCTCCGCCAGGCCTTCATGGGCACGCGCCGCTTCGACGACTTCCAGCGCTCGCTCGGGATCTCGCGGTCGCTGCTGGCCGAGCGCCTGCGCAGGCTCGTCGACGCGGGCATCCTGCGGCGCGAGCCTTACCGCGACGCGGCGCGGACGCGCGACCAGTACCGCCTGACCGAGAAGGGCCTCGACCTCTACCCGGTGCTGATGGCCTTGCGAGCCTGGTCCGACAAGCACGAGGCGCCCGTGGAGGGCCCGCTCGTGCTCTACCGCCACCGCGGCTGCGGCGGGCTCACCGAGACGGTGCACCGCTGCGTGGGTTGCGGCGAGGAGCTCGGCGCCCGCGACGTCAGCCCTGAGCCGGGGCCCGGGATGGCCTCCGCGCTGGCAGGCGCCGCTGGCGAACCGCAGTCGCCAGCCGCTTGAGCGTGTCGTAGATCACCGGCAGCTCGAGGTAGTCGATCAGGATCGCCACCCACGCAAGCCAGCCCGGCAGGCTCGATCCGGCGCCGCCGGGGGACAGCTCGCCGGCGACGTACTCGTCGGTGATCCAGAGGATGTGCAGCCACTGAGAGTTGAGGAACACCAGGAACAGCAGCGGCTTCCACGAGAAACCGCGGCGCAGCTCGTTGACGTAAACGAGCGAGACGGCGATCAGCGCCGGGATCTCCGTGTAGTCGACGAGCCAGACCAGGTACTGCAGGGGACCGTGGAGGCTGAAAAGGCTCTGCTCGGTCAGGCGCTGGGCGATCGGGTCCGCCCCGAGCCAAGAGAGGTGCACCAGCTGGAGCAGGAACAGCAGCGACGCGATCGAGACGTTTAGCAGGTAGTCGCGCTCGTACCAGGCCCAGAATCTTTGCCACACGCGTGCCGCGCGCATGACTTAACTCTAGGCTTTATTTAGACTATTTCCAAATAGGGAGCCCTAAGTCATTGGCAGGCAACCCTAATTAGGGTACCCTCAGAACGTGGCGTCGCCGGACCTGAGGCAGCTGCTGCGCGACCGTGGCATGCGCGTCACCTCGCAACGTCTCCTGATCGATCGGGCGCTGCGCGACCACGGCGGCCACCTGACGGCCGAGGGAGTCCACGAGCTGGTCGAGCCCGTGCTCCCGGGCGTGACCCAGCAGACCGTCTACAGCACGCTGGCCCTGCTCTCCGACCTGGGCGTGGCGCGGCGGGTGTCGGCTCCGGGGCCGTCCACGCGCTTCGAGGCCCGCACGGACGACCACCATCACATGGTGTGCGATCGGTGCGGCGCCATCGAGGATCTCCACGTGCGGGTGCCCGTCTCACGTGTTCTCGGCGCGTCGCGCCATAGCGGCTTCGCCCCGACGAGCGCAAGCATGACGGTGCTTGGGCTGTGCGCCGCCTGCGCGACCCGGTAGGGGCGCCGTGACGAGCTCGCAGGCGGGCCTGCTCACGGCGGTGTTCCTGGCCTCGGCCGTGGAGTTCGTCGAGGCGTTCACGATCGTGCTCGCCATGGGCGTCACCCGCGAGTGGCGGTCCGCGCTGTGGGGCACCGCCGCCGGCATCGCCACGTTGATCGCGGTCACGGCGGTCGCCGGCTACGCGCTCGTCCGGTGGCTCCCGGAGTCGGCGCTGCAGCTGGCAGTGGGCACGCTGCTGCTGATCTTCGGGCTGCAGTGGCTGCGCAAGGCGATCCTGCGGGCCGCCGGCCTCAAGACGCTGCACGACGAGGAGCAGGCGTTCCATCAAGAACGCGAGGCGGCTCTGCGCGCCTCGCGCGATCAGCGCCTGGGGCTCGACTGGTTCGCCTTCGTCGTGTCGTTCAAGGCGGTGCTGCTCGAGGGCCTCGAGGTCGTGTTCATCGTGATCACCTTCGGCGTGAACGCGGACTCGGTGCCGCTCGCGTCCGCTGGCGCTGCCGCCGCCTGCGTCCTCGTGCTCGTCAGCGGCGCGATCCTGCACCGCCCGCTGGCTCGCGTGCCCGAGAACACGCTCAAGTTCGCCGTCGGCCTGCTGCTGGCGACCTTCGGGACCTTCTGGTCGGTGGAAGGGCTCGGCGTCGTCACAGCGAGCCGCGAGAGCCTCGAATGGCCGGGCGGGGAGCTGGCGATCCTGGTGCTGCTCGCCGTCTGGTCGGCGGTGTCCTGCGCCGCCGTGATGGCGCTGCGCCGAGCGGCCCCGGAGCCGGCCTGATGCGTTACGGGAGGGGATTCGGGCGCTTCTGGTTCGACTTCGTCGTGGGCGAGGACTGGCGCATCGCAGCGGGCGTCGTGGTCGTGCTCGGACTCGGGGCGCTCGCGCTCAGGGCCGAGGTCGTCTCGGATCAGCTGCTTGCAGTGCTGATCGCCGCGGCGATTGTCGCGCTCGTCATGTTGAGCATCGTCAGCGCCGGGTACCGGAGGCCGACCCGAGCTGAGGAGCACCGTTGAAGGCAGTCACATGGCACGGCAAGCGCGACGTTCGCGTCGACACGGTTCCGGACCCCACGATCGAGCAGCCCACCGACGCGATCGTGCGCATCACGTCCTCCGGGATCTGCGGCTCGGACCTGCACCTCTACGAGGTGCTCACGCCGTTCATGAGCGAGGGCGATGTGCTGGGCCACGAGCCGATGGGCATCGTCGAGGAGGTCGGCTCGGAGGTCTCCAGCGTCAGCCCTGGCGACCGCGTGGTGATGCCGTTCCAGATCTCCTGCGGCCATTGCTTCATGTGCGACCAGGAGCTGTACACCCAGTGCGAGACCACCCAGGTGCGCGAGCAGGGCATGGGCGCCGCGCTGTTCGGCTACACCAAGCTCTACGGCGCGGTGCCCGGCGGGCAGGCCGAGTTCCTGCGCGTCCCGCTTGCCGACGGCACGACGATCAAGGTGCCGGAGGGCCCGCCGGACGAACGCTTCGTGTTCCTCTCGGATGTGTTGCCGACGGCGTGGCAGGCAGTCGAGTACGCCGCAGTCCCCGACGGCGGCAGCGTCACCATCCTCGGGCTCGGGCCGATCGGCGAGATGGCGAGCCGCATCGCGCTCCACCGCGGCCACCGCGTGATCGGCGTCGACCTGGTTCCGGATCGCCTCTCGGGGGCTCGCGAGCGCGGCGCCGAGGTGCTCGACCTTATCTGGCGATCGACATCGTCCGGCGCGGCGGCACGATCTCGCTGATCGGCGTCTATGG
>JACCSF010000425.1 GCA_013813135.1 Thermoleophilaceae bacterium
CCGGCCCCCAGGCCCTGAAGATCGCCATGAAGACGGCGTCGTCACCGGCCTTGAGCGCGGTCATCAGCGCGGTCTCCTGCTCCGGCGGGGCGGTGGCCATCCGGCGACGATCCTCGCACGTAGCAAATGGCGCCGCCGGGCGCCCACGAATCATGCTCGCGCCCATTGCGCCCGGCTTTGCCCAGACCCGCATCGAGCTCAAAAAAGGTCGCCGAGGAGGTGCTGAAGCCCTCGAGCAGTTCGATGTGGGCGAGCCCCGCCGAGGTCTACCGCTCGCGCAACGAGGCGCCGGAACCGGGTTGATACGGACGGGGTGCGGCTGTAGTTTCGCCCTGGCTGCGCCGCGGCGGGGGGCCATCGTGTCGACGACAGGGGGAGAACGAATGCGTGTGCATCGAAATGTTGGACGTGTGCTGGTCCTGGGCCTGCTGGTACTCGCCGTCGGCGCGACGGCGGGGATCGTGACGGCGGCGACGCCGAAGAAGGGAAGCTCATATGTGGGCACGCTCTCGGGGACTTCCTTCCGCTTGGAGAAGCGCGTCGTGTTGAAGGTCTCCGACTCGGGCACCGGGAGGGTGCGGCTCTCGTGCAGCGACACCAGAATCGGCGTGAGCTCGAAGTTCGCGATCGTGAACGGCAAGTTCACAGCCGTGAAGACGACGGGCTCGCTGCTCGTCTGGCGCCTGAGGGGCAGGTTCGCCTCACGTGAGACCGCGAGGGCAAACCTCTACCTGCCAGCGGCCTGCGACGGCAAGGGCGGGAAGGTCACCCTCGAACTGGCTGAGTGAGCCGGCCGCGACTTGGGGCGGCTAGGAGCTACCGCCGTCAGCCGCCTGCGGGTGCAGGTAGAAGACCTCGGACGACACGTCCTGGTTCGTGTCGGTCCCGCTGACGAAGGCGCGCACGCGCCGTCCGGTGATCCGCTCGACGTTCCCGATGAACTCGGGCTCACTGGCGTGCTGGAAGAACGTGCGTATGTCCCTGATCCGCTGGTGCTCGCCCAGCTGCGCCATCCGGCGTTCGGCCGGCGTCAAGCTGTTCTCGAGCGTGCAGATCAGGAGATCCGGGGTGGCGTACACCGAGTGCGCTTTCGTCGGGCCTCGGCCGAACTGCTCTTTGTAGACGCGCACCATCGCGTTTGAAAGTTCGGCGGTCTGCATCCCTTGATGCTCGGCGGCGGTCTCGTCGGGCAGCGTCCGCGTGTGGTCATCCATGCCAGGGTTCCTCTCGGGTCTCTCGACTGAGCGGCGCACGAGAGGAAGAGAGACCGAAGAACCAGACGAGCGCGTGACGCAACCGAGTGTAGCCGCGTCAGGCTGCGGGGACTGGTAAGCGGGGCGGCTCTCCGGTTTGCGCGCAACACCTTCGGGTACGAGCGCCTCAGGTAGGAGCCGCCACTGGCAACGCCGCGCTCTGCCCCTCACCACGCCGGTCCCCTCCACGCATTGCGGGGGTGCCGGCCGACACGACCACCTGGAACCACCCGACCCCTATCGATTTGGAGTAACCCTCTTGAGCAAGCAGCAGAAGCAGAAGATCGTGCAGTATCTGAACGAGGCTCACGGCTCGGAGTTGGCGTTGGTGCGCCAGCTCCAGGCGCAGATCGCGATGACCCCCAGGGGTGACTATCGCGACAAGCTGGAAACGCATCTGCAGGAGACTCGCCGGCATGCCGAGCGTCTCGAGGCCCGTCTCGGCGCGCTGGGGCAGGGCAACAACCCGCTGCAGGTCGGGCTGGGCGCCGTCCAGTCCGTGATCGGGCAGGCCCTGGCGCTGACCAAGACCCCGCTCGACTTGGTGCGCGGCAGTGGCGGCGAGGAGAAGGTGCTCAAGAACGCCAAGGACTCGTGCGCGGCCGAGGCGCAGGAGATCGCCACCTACACCGCGCTCGCCCGGCTCGCACGCACGGCGGGCGATGGCACGACCGAGCAGTTGGCCAATTCGGTGTTGCGAGACGAGCAGCGGATGCTCGAGCGGCTGTTGAAGGAGATCCCGCGCCTGACCGACGCTGTGGCGCGCGCGGAGTTCGACGGTGAAGGCTCCTACGACGTGACCGAGACCGGCGCCGCCGACAAGGCGCGTGAGGCGGGCGGCAAGGCGAAGCGCACCGCTCGCCGGGCCCGCAAGGTGCCGGGCGTGGCGCGCGCCGAAGGCACGGTCAAGGGCGCCGTTGCCTCTGCGTCGGACCTGGCGATCCCGAACTACGACTCGCTCAGCGCGGACGAGGTTCAGGACAGGCTCTCCGAGCTCTCTCAGGTCGACTTGGCCAAGGTCAACGCCTACGAGCGCAAGAACCAGAACCGCTCGACGGTCACGAGCCGGGTCGACTCCCTGCAGGCGTCCGAGCCGTGGCCCGGGTACGACGAGCTCGGCGTGGACGAGGTCCGTGCCGTCCTTTCCGAGGGCGACGAGACACGGGTGAAGACTGTCCGCAGCTACGAGCTAAAGCACAAGAATCGCGCCGGCGTCCTCCAGGCGACCGACCGCGAACTCAGCAACGCCTGACCGGCAGAGCGCTCAGCAGCAGGGAAAGAGGGGGGGCCAAGCGGCCCCCCCTCTTCGTGTACGCCGGCTGTCCCCCGCAGGCCCTAAGCGGACGGCGGCGTGCCCAGGCGCGTCTCGCCCAGACTCGTAAACGCTCCGGGATCAGCGTCCAGAGCCGTAACCGCAAGCTCGGCGAACAGAGCCGCGCGTTCCAAGTCGTCGGCTCCGTAGCTCTCGCCGTCGCGGCGATCGAGGATCGAGAGCGCGCCGATCGCCCGGTCACCGCGCTTGAGGGGCACGACGGCCATCGTGTGCGGGACGTACCCGGTTCCGGCGGCGATCTGAGCGGCGAAGCGCGGATCGGTACGACAGTCGTGCACGGCCCCGGCCTCGCATTTCGCGATCACCGATCCGGCGATGCCCGCGCCCGGCGGGAGCCGTACGCCCACGATCTCCCGTGCGCCGGCACCCCACGCAGCCTGATAGACGAGCTCGTCCGTCGTTCGGTCGGTAAGGGAGATCGAAGCGGCGGCGGCCTCGAAGACGCCCGCGGCCGCGCGAACGATGCCCTCCATGAGCGTGCGCGGAGCATATGGGCGCTCGACGCTGATCGCGAGCGACTCCCCCGCCTGACGGCGCATGGGTGAGCCAAGCGCCCGGGCGAAAGCGGCAACGGAGGCGACCCGGCGTTCCGGAATCAACTCGAGTCCGGCCGTGATCGTCTGCTCGAGTTCCTCCGGCACCCCCGGAACGAGGTCCGAGAGCTTCGTGGGATCCGCGTAGACGGGCGGCTTCCCGGCGATAAGCGTCCAGAGCGTGGCAGCCAGGCCGAATACATCGCTTCGTGCGGACACCGTCCCGCCCGCGAACACCTCGGGCGCCATGAACCGCGGCGTTCCGATGCCGACCGTGCCCTGATCCTCCTCGCTCAGCTCGCGCGCGATACCGAAATCGACGAGGACGACCCCGTCCGTCCCGTCGATCAGGTTCTGGGGCTTGACGTCCCGGTGGACGATGTGCTGGTCGTGAACGTAGTCGAGCGCCTCGCAGGCTTGGCTGACGTGCCGGATCGCGTCGTCGAGAGGCAGGCCACCGCCGCCGCGCCGCTTCAGCAGCACACCGAGATCGGTCCCTTCCACGAGGTGCATGACGAGGTATTGGCCGGTCGCGTCCTGAAAGTAGTCGGTCACCCGCACGACTCGCGGATGGCGGAGATGAGCCAACAGCCGCGCCTCGATCTCGAAGCGCGCGGCGTGCTGCGTGTCGATCAGACGCTTGATCGCCACGTCCGAGTCCGTCTGCGCATCGCGGGCGCGGTAGACCGCGCCCATCGCGCCGCTCGAGATCGGCGCCTCGACGGTGTATCGGGCGCCTACCTCGATCCCCGGGGGCAGGGGCGCCTGAACCTCGACGCTGCTCATTGCAACGAGACTAACGGTAGGCTCGCCGCATGTCGTGGGTCGAGGTGTTCGCCGTCCTCCTCGTGTCCCACCTGTCAGGCGACTACCTGCTGCAGACCGAATGGCAGGCGCTCAACAAGCGCGGCGGGCTGGGGCGGGACCGCGAGGCGAGGCGCGCGCTGCTCGCCCATATCGCGACGTACACGCTCGCCTTCGTCCCCGCGCTCGTGTGGCTGGAACCCGAAATCGGGGCAGGTGTCGTCGCGGCGGCCGCCGCGATCGCGCTGCCCCACCTGGTTCAGGATGACGGCCGCCTGCTGGCGATCTTCGTGAAGCGCGTGAAGGGGTTCAACGCGGCGGACAATCCGCCGGTCACCGCGGCCGTGGATCAAACGTTCCATTTCCTTGCACTGTTCGCGCTGGCGCTCGTGGTCGGGAGCTGACCGCTGTTCAGCGGGTATCCCCGGCGGCGGCCGCGGACGAGCCGGTGCCGGCCTGCCCGTCGGACGCCTGCGGGCGCTCCCCCAAGGTCCACAGCTTGATCCGGGCCTCCCTGCCACGAACCTCGACCTCGTCCACGAACGTGAGGTCCGGCGGCGGTTCAGTGAGCATTTCCCGCGTGCTGTCGGCCACGAATAGCTGATGCGGGGTGCCCTTCGTCATCCCCTCGAGACGTGACGCGGTGTTGGTCGTGTCGCCTATTGCCGTGTACTCCAGGCGGCGCTCCGAGCCGACGTTACCCGACATGACCGACCCGCTGTTCAAGCCGATGCCCATCCGAAAGCCCTCCCCCAGGCCTCGCGACCGCAGCCAGGAGTTGAAGCGCTCGAGTCGCGTATCGAGCATCTCGCGGGCGGTGGCGAGCGCGCGATCCGCGTGGTCGTTCTGTTCGATGGGCGCTCCGAAGACGGCCATGATGCCATCTCCCATATAGGCGACGAGCGTTCCCCCGTGGTCCAGGATCGCGTCGCTCATGTCGCTGAGATACTGGTTGAGAACCTCGATCACCTGCTCCGGCGGCAGGGACTCCGCGAAGCTCGTGAAACCCCGCAGGTCGGTGAACATCACGGTCGCCTCGCGTTCGACCCCGCCGAGGCGCAGGTCGTCGTCCGTGCGCAGGAGCGCCTCTTCCACGACGTTCTCGGGAACGAAGCGAGAGAACATGTCTCGAACGCGCTCGCGTTCGAAGGCCGTGGTGATGAGGTGCACGGCCAGGGTCCCAAGGGCGGACAGGCCGAGTGCGCCGATCGGATAGACGAAGGACACGACGGTTCCGTCGTTGAAGGCGAGCTGCGTCGCAGCCGTGAAGGCGGCGCCCAGCCCCACCGCTATCGCGAGAGCACGAAAAGGCGACAGCAGCAGGCTGCCGGCGGGAGCGACAAGCCCAAGCAACACGATCAGGGCGACGTCGAGCCCCGCGGGCGCCGACTCGAGCGGAACTCCCCGGCGGACGGTGTCGATCGCGTTTGCCTGGATCTCGGCCCCCGACATCTGCGCGTCAGAGCCGGTAGTGGACGTGGGATGCACGTCTTGAAGGCTGGGCGCATAGGGCCCCACCACGACGACCTTGTCACGGAAGAAGCCGCGCTTGACCTTTCCGTCGAGCACGCGCGAGAACGAGACCGCGCGCAGGGTGTCCGGCGGGCCGTGGTAGTCGATCCAGGCGGGCGCGTCGCCGAACAGGTCGGGGTCGACCTGGCGGTCGGTGGCCGTCTCCACGGCCGCCACCGCGAACGTCTCCAGTCCGCCGACTTCGAAGTCGACACGCCGATACAGCTCCCCCGGGTCGGTCGGCAGCAGGCCGTTCCCGAACCGGCCGCCGATCTCCTCGAGCAGGTCCTGCCCCGTGCCCACGAAGTTGCCGTCGCCGCGTTCGTTCACCTCTGTCGTCGCCAGGACGACGCGATTCCGGGCCGCCTCGATCGAGCCGGCAAGACGCTCGTCATCCCTGACGCGGTCGCTCGGCTCGCTGAACTGAACGTCATAGGCGATCACCTTGGGCCGGTCGGCGACGATGCGGTCGATCAGGTCGGCGTGCGTGGAGCGTCGAAACGGCCACTGCTCACCGAGCTCGTCAAAGGTGACGTCGTCGATCTTGACCACCACCAGGTCCTTCGGCGGAGTGCGCTCACCGCGGATCGAGAACCGCGTGTCGACCGTGTCGAGCTCGACCTCGCTCAGAGCGTCGATCGCGTACAGGGCGAGGCCGATCGCGGTGGACAGCACCGCGACGCTCAAGAACAGCATGGTCCTAAGGTGGGTACGTCGAGCCCTCACCTCGCCCCCTTCAGGGCCGCCGGCAAATTGCGCGCGGAGCGCGACATGGACGACCCTACCGCGACTTCGAGGCCGGCGGACAGGACCTGCTTGACTTTCCCGCCCACCGTTTGGAGGATGGAAACCGCCGTTGGCCCCGTTCCGAGAGGCTGTTGATGCGCCGTAGCCTTCGCCCGCCGTCGCCCGCCCTCGTGGTCGCGATCATCGCGCTGATCGTGGCGTGCGCCGGGACCGCGACCGCCGCCGGTGTGTGATCCGGACCTCGAGCCAGGTCGAGACGGGCGCGATCAACACCGCTGACATTCGCGACGGGCGCGGAGTCAGCCTGGCCGACCTGACGCCGCGGGCACGCTTCAGGTTGAGCGCTGCGACCGGCGATCGCGGTGAGGAGGGAGCGCGCGGGGCGCAGGGGCCCGCCGGGCCGCGCGGAGCAACTGGCGCGGCTGGGGCGAACGGCGCGGATGGAAGCGCGGTCGCGTTCGCGCACGTGAACCCGGACGGCACCCTCGACGATGGGAGGTCGAAGCAGGTGGTGAGCGCGGCGATGGCGGCGCCGGGTCCTGGCCTGCCCCGTGCCTACTGCCTCGATCTCGTGCCCGCTTCGGTGAGCAACGCGGTGGCGTCGATTGACTACGCGACAGCGCAAAGCGGAGTCGAGACGATCTGTCCCCTTCTTCCGGGAACGGCGAACGGCCTGTCCTCGACGATCATTACCAGCCGCTGTCCCGCGGCGCAGCAGGACGCGGCGGCAGTGGTCGTCGACGTCCTCGGAACGACACCCGAGACGCTGTGGCCGGAGCGCGGATTCTTCATCGCCTTCAACTAGCCCGCCGAGCACGCCGGGTCCTGGCTCTGGTGGCGGCGCTCTGGACGTTCCTGGCCTGTCCCACCACGGCGCCGGCGGCGGAGGTGACGCGCCTGCTCGGCTCGAACAGCGTGAACCTGACCGCTGCGGGCGGCGAGGTCAACGACGTAACGGTCGCGCACCTCGGATCGGAGCACGTCTTCACCGACGCCTCGGCGACTCTCACCGCGGGCTCGGGCTGCTCTCAGATCGGTCCCCAGGAGGTGAGGTGCCCGAGCACGGCCGCGGATGTGATGTTCGTCATCCTGTCGGACGGCGACGACCGGCTCACCTCGACGACGGCGTTTCCGACGCTCGTCTGCGGAGGCTTCGGCAACGACACGATTCAGACCGGCTCCGGTCTCGACGGCCTCTGGGGGGAAGAGGGAAGCGACAGCTTGCGCGGGGGCGGCGCGCGCGACGTGATCTTCGGAGAGACGCGCTGCTCGGGGCCGCCAACCGGGGTGCCGCCCGGCAGCGACACGCTTGCGGGTGAGGATGGCGACGACATCCTGCAAGGCGGCGCGGGAAGCGATTCGGCGCTGGGTGGCTCGGGCAACGATTTCCTGCTGGGGCTGGAAGGCAACGACTCGCTCGACGGCGGCGACGGCTCCGACGATCTGCTGGGCTACGAAGGCGACGACGCACTCGGCGGTGGCACGGGCGATGACCGGCTGGCGGGCGGGGAAGGCAACGACTCGGAGGCCGGCGGGCAGGGAACGGACGTGCTCGGAGTCACACACGTACAGGACGGCACGGTGCACTTCGACGCGGGCGACGACGTGCTCGACGGCGGCCCCGGCGACGACACGTTGAACGGCGGGCCGGGAACCTCGTCCCTGATCGTCGGCGAGCCCGCCGTAGCCGCCGTCGAGAGCGACGTGCCGAACGGCAGCGACGAGCTCCGCGGCGGCGAGGGAAGCGACACGCTCAGCTACGCCAACCGCTCCACGGCGGTGGCGGTATCGAACAACGGGTCCGACGACGACGGCTCCACGGATGAACGCGACCGCGTGCGCGAAGACATCGAGTCGGTCGTGGGCGGCTCGGGCGACGACGCGCTCTCGGGCGGGCCCGGGCCCGACAGACTGGACGGCGGCAGAGGCTCCGATCGAGTCGAAGGGGGCGACGGCGACGACTCGCTGTCCGGTGGACTCGAGGACGGCGGAGCCGACAGGCTGCTCGGAGGCAGCGGCGCCGATTCGCTGCGAGGCGACGCCGGCGCCGACGCGCTGACCGGCGGTCCGGGCGACGACACGCTCGCCGGCGGCGGCGGGAGCGACACGATCGCCGGCGAGACGGGCGCGGACATCGTTACCGGCGGCACCGGGCTCGACTCGATCTCGGGCGGCGCCGGAAATGACCAGCTCGACGGCAGCCAGCCTGTGCTGGTCGGCGCTGACGGGGCGGACCGCATCGCCGGAGACGCGGGAGCGGACTCGCTGGTCGGCGGCCCCGGTGACGACACGCTGGCCGGTGGCCGCGGCGCGGACGCCATCTCCGGCGGCGCCGGCATCGACTCGGCGGACTACCGCGGCGCGCGCCACTCGGTGACCGTGACGCTCGACGGCACGGCGAATGACGGCGAGGCGGGCGAGCGCGACGACGTCCGCGCCGACGTGGAAGGCGTGCGGGGGGGCGAGCAGGAGGACACCCAAACGGGGGACGCGCGGTCCAACCCACTCGCCGGCGGACCGGGCGAGGACTACCTGGACGGCGCCGGCGGCTCGGACGACCTGCGTGGGGGGACCGGCAGCGACACGGTCCGCGCACGCGACGGGCTCCGGGACGTCGTGCGCTGCGGCGCCAGTGCGGACTTCGCGATCGTCGACCGCAAGGACGTCGTGCGGGCGGACTGCGAGCTGGTGGATCGCGGCAGTCGCCCGAGCCCCGTGCTCGGG
>JACCSF010000306.1 GCA_013813135.1 Thermoleophilaceae bacterium
CCCACGCGGCGCTGATCGGCTCAAACAGCGCCGCGTCGGCGAGCAGCGCATCGAGCCGGGCCAGGTCCTCCGGCAGCTCGCGCACCTCAACCGGCAGCGCATCGTCGAACAGCGACTCCACCTGACCGCCCGCCAACCGCAGCATCTCCACCCCCGAAATAGCCGCTTTGCAGGCGAAATACTGGCCGCCGAGGCGGACGGAACCGCCCCGCCGGTCAGCGACTATTTCCGGGGCAAGTAGCTAGGCGTGAGCGTCAGAGGTTCCTGCCCGCACCGTCCCCCATGAGTCCCAGGTGATGCGAAGGATGACGAACGTGATGCCCAGGCCGATGAGCGGATCCAGGATGTCGGCGCCGAGCGCAACCGCAGCGGCGCTGGCTACCACGGCGAGGCTTACGTAGGCGTCGGCCCGGGCGTGGGCGCCGTCGACGATCAGGGCAGGGCTGTCGAGCGTGCGGCCGGCCCGCGACCGGATCAGCGCCGCCAGCCAGTTGCCGGCGAACCCGACCACGCCGGCCGCCGCCAGGGCGCCGACCTGGTGGACCGGTTGCGGGTCGATCAGGCGAACGATTCCCTCGTAGCCGGCCACACACGCGCTGACGAAGATGGCGAAGACGACCGCCAGCCCGGCCCAGCGCTCAGCGCGCGCGCTGCGCAGGGCGAAGGCGATACCGAGCGGGATGGCGGTGGCGGCGTCGCCGGCATTGTGGATCAGGTCGGCGAGCAGCGCGACACTGCCCGACGCAATGAAGACGGCGACCTGAGCGGCGGCGGTCAGCCAGAGTACGACCAGCGCCAGCGCGACGGCACGCATACCCGCGCGCGAGCGCTTGATCGAGTCGTCCACCAGGCCATGGCTGTGGCCATGCGAACGCCCGTGACTATGCGCGTGGCCGTGGCCGGTCATGCCCCGACCTCGGCTCAAGCCGCAGGCAGGTCGAGAGCGGCCGGCGGATGGACGTGCTCTTGGTGGTGGCGAATGGCCGCCAGCAGGTCCGCCATATGGTGGTCGTGCAGCGCGTAGTAGATGTGCCGCCCGCCGCGGCGCCCCCGCACGAGCCGCAGCGAGCGCAGGATCCGCAGGTGGTGGGACGTCGCGCTCAGGGAGAGCTCGGCGGATGCCGCAAGACTCTCAACTGTGCGTTCAGCTGCAAGCAATTCGGTAAGCAGTCGCAGGCGCGCGGGCGAAGCAAGCGCCTTGAGCGTCTCGGCCAGGTCGGCTGCCTCGTTGGCGCCGAGTGAGCGGGCGGCTGTGCTGTGCTCAGCGGGCTGGGGCACACTGCACAGATTACTAATGTGAACAAGTCTTCAACTATCGAATGGTTAGGGGCGGCGCGCCTTCCCGAGGATGTGCGGGATCAGCGGCTCGAAGCGTTGGGCGGCGAACCCGAAGCGTTCGATCTCCTCGACGTCGAAGCCAGCCCGCATGATCGCTTCGGTTGTGTCCCGCGCGGGGTGGCAGCCGCCGGCGATCTTCGGCCAGAGGCCGCTGTGGTCGACCAGCTGGAGGAGCGCGCGCTTGGGTTGGCAGCGTGGGACCACGTGCTCGTAGAAACGCAGCTCGCCGTCGCTGCGCAGGACGCGCTTGATCTCGGCCAGCGCGCGCCGCTGGTCGGGGACGGAGCAGAGCACGAGGCTCGCGATCGCGGCGTCGGCGCTTTCGTCGGGGACCGGTAGCTGGTCTGCGGTCCCTGCCAGTACCCGGACGGACACTTTCGCCCTTTCGGCGGCCTCCTCCGCTTGGGCGCGCAGCGTCGGCTCGGGCTCGATCGCGATCACCTGGTCGACCTGGGTGGGGTAGAACGGGAAGTTGAGGCCGTGGCCGGCGCCGATCTCGACGACGGTCCCGCTCAGTCCGTGAAGCAGGCGGCGGCGATGTTCGCTCGCGCCGCTTCCCTCCGCAGTGCCGGCAGCGCGCATGTACATGCGCGCGAAGCGTGGACGGGAGATGTCCGTCGTCGTCATGCCGCTCCTCCGATTTGGCTGGTTGCTCCGGCGCGCGATGCGATCCCGTCAACGATCAGCGCGACTCCGTGCGAGAAGAGATCGGGCGGCACAGCGCGCGATCCGTGCAGCATGTGGTGCGCCCACAAGCCGACGCCGAGGGCGTCGATCAGTACGGCGAGCTGTTCCGGAGCCATCGGCAGGGCGTCGTCCACGAGTCGCGTCCGCTCGACGACGACCTCCTCGAGCGCTGCCCGCATGTCGTTGGTGCGGCGGGCGAATGCGCGCCGGAACTGCGGGTCGCGTGCGGCGTGTGCGAGGAACTCGAGGTAGAGGGCCCGCCACTCCGTGTCGCCCGCCATCGCGTCGAGCGCCTGCTGCGCGGCGAGCTGGGCCTGCTCGCTCGTCGCGGCGATGTCGTCACCGCCTGTGGCGAATACCTCGCGGATGTCCTGGGCCCGTTCCGCGCAGCGCCGGTCGAGCAACTCGAGGAACAGCTGCTCCTTGTCGGCGAAGTTGTAGTGGACCGCGCCGCGGCTGAAGCCTGCCTCCTCGGCAACGGCCTCCAGGCTGGTGGCGTGGAACCCGCGGCGTGCAAAGACCCGCGAGGCGGCGCCCAGTACGCGCTCGCGGGTCTCTTCGCGGCGCTCGGCTTGAGTCTTTCGCTTGCGTTTCATGCTGATCCGTAGTTTTATACCCAGACGTATGTTTATGCAAGTCGGTAGGAATCTCTTGAGGTGGACCAGCGGCCGGTTCGGCTGGAACGGCAACCAGCGGGAGGCCCCACGTTCCTGTTCGCCGACCTCGCGGGCTACACGGCTCTGACCGAGCAGCGCGGTGATGAGGCGGCGGCCGAGCTCGCGCGCGAATTCCGGCGCACCATGTGTCGGCTGAGCCGGGACCACGGCGCCCGCCAGGTCAAGTCGATGGGCGACGGCGTGATGATTTGGGCCCCGGATGCGGGAGCCGCCGTTTCGCTCGCCGTCGACACGCTGCAGCAGGTTGGAACGCGGCCGGATCTGCTTCCGGTCCGTGTCGGTGTCCACACCGGGCCCGCGGTCCGCCGGGGTGCGGACTGGTACGGCAGTGCCGTGAACGTAGCGGCCCGCCTGGCCGACCAGGCGCACCCGAACGAGGCGCTCGTGAGCGAGGCCACCTGGGCAACGGCGCGCTGCGAGTTCACGAGGCCGGTGGATTCCCGCCGGGAGCTGGACCTGCGAGGGCTCGACCGCCGTGTCGCGGCGTGGCGGCTGGCGTGAACCAGCCGCCAGACGATCGGGCCGTCGCGCGGCAAGCGCTCGAGGAAGTGTGCGCAAGCGGCGACATGGAGTTGGCGCCGGCCTGTTACGCGCCGGACTTCGCCGACCACGTCAACGGCGTCGATTTCCACGGACTCGACGGCGTGCGCCGCTCGACCGGCCTCTACCGCGCCTTGTTCGATCCGCTTGAGATCCGGGTCGTCGATCAGGTCGCTGAACGCGACCGCATCGCGAATCGATGGCTGCCTGAGGGGTCAATCGCGGTCGCGAGGTCCGCCTGACGGGCATAACGATCAGCCGTTTCGATCGTGGTCGAATTGTGGAGGACTGGTCCACGTTGGACAGCCTCGAGTTTCTGCGCCAGCTTGGTGTCGTGAATACGTTGCTGGCCGCGCCGCGGCTACTGCAGGCGCTGCGGGAGGCGGGCGCAGGATCGGGCCGATCAGCGCACTGGTTGCAGCTGCGCCTGGTCGGCCTTCACCGCGCAACGCTTGTCACAGGCGGCGGGCGAGCAAGGAGATGCTCTTGACGCCGTACTTCTGCGTCGCGTTGTCGGCGCGATCGGAAACGAAGCGGTACCGAGGGTTCTCACGCCAGCGCTCGATCTCAAAGCCGGCCGCCTGGATGCCCTCGCGGTAGTGGTCGCGTTGCATCGCGCCGCCGATGCACGCCGCCCAGAGCGAGGCATCGCAGGTGACGCCCTCGGGGAGCTGGGAGGCGGTCACGATGTCGGCCAGCGCGAGCCGCCCGCCTGGCCGCAGCGCTCGCGCGGCGGCGGCAAACACCGCCGCCTTGTCGGGCGAGAGGTTGATCACCCCGTTGGAGATCACGCAATCCGCACACCCCGGCTCGACGGGCGGTGCTTCGATGTAGCCGACGCGGAAGTCGACGTTGCCGAAGCCGGCCTCGACAGCCACCCGCCGGGACTTGGCGAGCTGCTCCTCGGTCATGTCGACGCCGACGACCCTCCCGTGCGGGCCGACGTGAAGCGCCGCCAGGAAGCTGTCGGTGCCCGAGCCGCTGCCGAGGTCGATCACCGTCTCACCGAAAGCTAGATCGGCCAGGTCCAGGAAGTAGCCGACCCCGGCGAACGAGTCGATCGCGCCGGCGGGAATGCGGTCGAGATCCTCCGGGGGATAGCCCAGCCGCTCGGCCAGTGCACGACCGGTCTCAAAGTGGAAGTCATGGTCGGGCTGGAGTGCGACCTCCGCGTACATGCCCTTGACGCGCTGCTCCAGCTCGGTCGTGTCAAGCGCGCGAGTCCTGGTGGTCATGCGGCCTTCTCCTTGGTTGAGCTTGGACTGGGTCGTTGCTGCGCCAGCCGCCATTCGGGCCAGCCTTCCTCGAGCCGCCGCGCGGAACGGCCGGCGGCACGCAGCCGCCTTACCGCCTCGTGTGCGTAGGCGCAGAACGGGCCGCGGCAGTACGCCACTACCTCGCGATCGGCGGGAATGTCGGTGAGCCTGCGCTCGAGCTCGTCCAGCGGGATCGATTGGGCACCCTCGATGTGGCCCCCCTCGAACTCGTCGGCGGGACGCACGTCGACGAGCACCACGTCGCCGCGCCCGAGCCGGGCGATCAGCTCCTCGCGTCCGATCGCCTCTACGTCGTCGCCGAGGTAGTCCTGAGCGGCGCGCTCGACCTCCGCGAGTCGCGTCGCGGACAGGTCGCGCAGAGCCAGGCAGAGCGCCAGCACGTCATCCCCGGCGAGCTCGTAGAGCGTGCGCAGCCCGTCGCGCCGACGCGTGACGAGCCCGGCGGCGTGCAGCCCCTGCAGGTGCTGGGAGGCATTGGCCGTCGATTGATCGGCGGCGCGTGCCAGCTCTTCGACGCTGCGTGGACCCTGTGCCAGCAGGTCGAGCAGCTCGAGCCGGCGCGGGCTCGCGAACGCCTTGCCCATGACGGCGATCGCCTCGAACAGAGCGTCCTTCGAGTGGCGCGAGCTCACGGTCGCTATTCAAGAGATCAATTGATACCTTGTCAAGTCCCGCCGGCCTGTGACGCTTTTGGAGGGCTCCATGTACTTCCGCCAACTGCTCAACGACACCACCGCCTGCGCCTCCTATCTGCTGGGCTGCAAGAGCCGGGGCCAATTCGCGGTCGTCGATCCCCACGTCGACCTGGTGGACGACTACATGGCGCTCGCCGAGGCGCAAGGCGTACCGATCGCCGCGGTGCTGGAAACGCACGTGCAGGCGGACCACGTCTCCGGCCTGCCGGCGCTGGTCGAGCGAACGGGAGCGACGGCGTACCTGCCAGCAGGCGCCGGCGTCGACTTCGACCACCACCCCCTCGCCGACGGCGAAACCGTCGAGATCGGCGACACCAAGCTACAGGCGATTGCCACCCCCGGCCACGCCGGCGCCCACCACGCCTACCTGGTCACCGACCGCGCCCGCGCGGACGATCCCTGGATGCTGCTCAGCGGCGACGCGCTGCTCGTCGGCGACGCGGGCAGGCCAGACTTGCACGCCCACGGCGACCAGACAGTCGAGCAGATGGCGCGGCAGCTCTACCACTCGCTGACCGAGAGGCTGCTCACGCTGCCCGACCACCTGCTCGTCTACCCCGCGCACTACTCCGGCTCCGTCTGCGGCCGCGGGCTCTCCGGGCACCCGGCGTCGACCATCGGCTTCGAGCGCCGCCACAACAAGGCGCTGCAGTTCGACTCCGAGCAGGCCTTCGGCGACGCGATCGTCCAGGACATACCGCCGACGCCCGCGCAGCAGCAGCGCATCGTCGCCGCAAATCGAACTGGAAGCGGCGACGTCCAGAAGCGCGCACAGACATAGCCTCCTTGGTCCCCTCCTCGACCGGCTCGCCGCCAATCGCACTCGGGCTGCGAGAGAACCTCGCCCAGTTCTCCCTGCTCGTCGCTGTGAACGCCTTCGTCGGGGCGATGGTCGGCCTCGAGCGTTCCACGCTCCCGCTTATCGGCGAAACCGACTTCGGGCTTGGCTCCAGCGCTGCGGTCCTGTCCTTCATCGTCGCCTTCGGCCTCGCCAAGTCGTTCACGAACCTGGCCGCCGGGGTCGGAGCACAGCGAGTCGGCCGCCGGCGCCTTCTGATCCTCGGTTGGGCGCTCGCGCTGCCCGTGCCACTCCTGATCGGCGTCGCGCCGAGCTGGGCCTGGATCGTCGCCGCAAACGCCCTGCTCGGCGTTAACCAGGGACTCGCATGGTCGATGACCGTTGTGATGAAGATCGATCTGGTCGGGCCGAAACGCCGCGGACACGCGCTCGGGCTGAATGAGGCCGCCGGCTATGGCGGCGTCGCTCTCGCCGCCGGGCTGAGCGGCTGGCTCGCCGCCGACTACGCGCCCCGTGACGTGCTCGTGGCCGGCGCGGCCGGGATCGCGCTCACGGCCCTGCTGCTCTCGGTGCTGTTCGTCCGGGACACCGCCGGCCACGTACGCCTCGAGCAGAGCCGTGGCCACGACCGCGACGAGGTGGCGCCACGGCTCGGGGAGGTCTTCCCCGAAGCCTCATACCGAAAGCCGGCGCTGCGCTCGTGCTCCCAGGCCGGCCTTGTCAACAACCTCAACGACGCTCTCGTCTGGGGACTGGCGCCGCTCTTCCTCGCCGCTCACGACGCCTCCGCCGCGCAGGTGGGACTCGTCGCCGGCCTCTACCCCGGCGTGTGGGGAGTCGGGCAGATGTTCGCCGGCGGCTGGTCGGACCGGGTTGGCCGCAAGCCCCTGATCGTCGCGGGCATGCTGTTGCAATCGGCGGCCCTGGCCCTGCTCGCCGTCTCGGACGGCGCTCTCGGCCTCGCCGCGACCGCCGCCGTACTACTCGGGATCGGCACCGCGCTCGTCTACCCCACGCTCATCGCCGCCATCTCGGACGCGGTCTCCCCCGTCGCCCGAGCACCCACCGTCGGCGTCTACCGCTTCTGGCGCGACATGGGCTACGTCGCCGGCGGACTGCTCGCCGGAGTGACCGCCGACGCGCTCGGCTACAGCGCCGCGATCGCGATCGTCTCCGCGCTCACCGCTGCCTCAGGAATCTGGGTCGCCTTCGACCTGCATGAGCCGAAACGGCGAGCAGGGTTGGCCGCGGGTGCGGCTGGTGCCGGGCGGTAGGGCCGGCACCCGCCGGCCC
>JACCSF010000077.1 GCA_013813135.1 Thermoleophilaceae bacterium
GTTACCCACGTGTTACTCACCCGTTCGCGGCTCTGCCCCAGGCCGAAGCCTGGTTCGTCGCTCCACTTGCATGTGTTAAGCACGCCGCCAGCGTTCGTCCTGAGCCAGGATCAAACTCTCCGTGAAAGTCTGGCGTGGTATCAACGCCGGCGACCGGCCGTGCGCCAAGCAGCGGGCGAGCCCGCTGCGCGGCGATGCCTTTCACCGGCTATTCCACTGTCAGATTTAGAGAGTTGTCAAGTCGTGACGCCTCCGCGCACACTTGCGAGAGGCTGGACTTGACGGGTCTACTGTTCAGGCCCTGCCCGATGGCAGGGTCGAACCTGGGCGACCAATAACGCCGAAGCTTGCGCTGCGGCGATCAGGTCGCGTGCACTGCTGAGTTTTCAAAGACCGTGCGCCCTCAGGGGTGGGGATACCACTGCGCCTGAGGCGCGACCGAGCAGTGTAGCACTGCCCGGGGGCGAGCCAACCGCCCGACGAGGGAGTCTAGCGACGCCGAAGCCTTTTGTGACGCCGTTTTCCAAGCTGGATCACGGCTCCGTCCAGGCGCTCCGCCGGCAAATCCAGGGCCGATTCGTCGAGCGCCTCGCCGTCCAGCTTGACGCCCGCCTGGCCTAGCAGGCGCCGCGCCTCGGAGCGCGACACGCCGAAGGCGTCCGCGAGCAGGGCCGGCAGGTGCACGGCGTCTCCATTGGCCGCGAAGGCGAAGTCCTCGATCTGCTCCGGCAGCTCGTGCCGGATGTGCACGGCGTCGAAGCGCTCCGCGGTGGCCGCCGCCGCCTGCTCCCCGTGGTAGCGGGCCGCCAGCGCGCGGGCCAGCGCACGCTTCGCGTCACGGGGCGGCACCGACGGCTCGAGCGGGTCGTCCAGCAGCAGCTCGTAGTAGGTGGGCATCGCCGCGTCCGGCACCCGCATCAGCTTGCCGTACATCTCCTCGGGCGAGTCGTTGACGCCCACGTAGTTGCCCAGCGACTTGGACATCTTCTGGACACCGTCGATGCCCGGCAGGATCGGCATCGTGAGGATCGACTGCGCCTCCACGCCGTAGGAGCGCTGTACCTCGCGCGCGAGCAGCACGTTGAACTTCTGGTCGGTGGCGCCGAGCTCGATGTCCGAGCGGATCGCGACGGAGTCGTAGCCCTGCATCAGCGGGTAGAGCAGCTCGAGCACCGAGATCGGCTCGCCGGCGGAGTAGCGCTTGGCGAAGTCGTCGCGCTCGAGCAGCTGGGCGACGGTGGAGCTACGAGCGAGCCGGAACAGGTCCTCCATCGGCATGTCGAGCCACTCGCCGTTGCGGTGCACCTCGGTCGCGTCCCGATCGAGCACCCTGAACGCCTGCGCCTCGTAGGTCAGCGCGTTGCCGTCGATCTCCGCCGGATTCGCCTCCGGGCGGATCGAGCTGCGTCCGCTCGGGTCGCCGACACGGGCGGTGTAGTCGCCGATGATCAGCACCACTTGGTGGCCGAGCTCCTGGAACTCGCGCAGCTTGCGGAGCACGACCGTGTGACCGAGGTGGATGTCCGGCGTGGTGGGGTCGACACCGAGCTTCACGCGGAGCGGGCGACCCTTCGCGAGCTGGCGCTCCAGCTCCCCTTCCGGCAGTGCGTCGACGGCGTTGCGGGTGAGGAACCGGGCCGCCTCGCCCGCCGAATCCGTCATGAAGCCAATGCTAGACTGCTGCGCTCGCTGGGCGCCCGGTGGAGCTCTGTACGGGGCGGGCGTGCCCGACTGCACCTAACCTCACCCGTACGCAAGCGGGATCCCCTCAGCCGGGGCGTCCAAAGAGCATGCAGGAGCCGCCGACGTCCATCATCCAGCCTTCGCCCACGCACGGGCCGCGTTTCGTGCGTGGAGACAACGGCGCGCCTCCCGAGCCGCCCAAGCCGCCGAAGCCGAAGCTGAAGAAGCTGCGGCTCGCGCTCGTGGTGTTCGGCCTGTCGATCCTGGCCCTGATCTCGACGGTGTTCGGGATGCTGATGGCGGTCGCGAGCGACCTGCCCACGCTGGACAACCAGGCCGAGTACCGGGCGGCGGAGAACTCGGTTCTCTACCCGCACGGACCGGAGTGCCAGAAGCTCGACCCCGCCGAGTGCCCGCAGATCGCGAAGCTGACCGGCAACCTCAACCGCATCCTGGTGAACGAGGGCGAGGTCTCGCCCAACCTCAAGAACGCCGTGATCGCGATCGAGGATCGCCGCTTCTATAGCCACGAGGGCGTGGACTACACGGGCATCGCCCGGGCGCTCTGGCAGGACGTGCTGCGCCGCAAGGCCGCACAGGGCGGCTCGACGATCACGCAGCAATTCGTCAAGAACGCCCTGTCCGCGCAATCCGACCGCTCCGTGTTCCAGAAGCTGCGCGAGGCCGCGCTGGCCTACCACCTCGAGCGCAAGTGGTCGAAGGAGAAGATCCTCACGCAGTACCTGAACACCGTGTACTTCGGCAACGGGGCCTACGGGGTCGAGGCGGCCGCGCGGACCTACTTCGGCGATGGCGACGAACCGGATGAGCGCGCGAGCACCGCCGACCAGGCCGGTGTGACGGTTCAGCCGCCGCCCGCGCCGGAGGCGGAGCAGCAGGATCCGGACGTGCGCGAGTCCCGCATCCTGTCGCCGGCCGAGGCCGCTCTGCTCGCCGGGATGATCTCCTCGCCGTCGATGTACGACCCGCTCGAGCACCCGACCGCCGCGCGCCAGCGTCGGGACCTGGTGCTGTCGCGCATGTTGGATCAGAAGCTGATCACCCCGGCCGAGTACCGGGACGCGCTGCGCCAGTCCGTGCCCGACGAGGATCAGGTCGACCCCCCCGACGTGGACTCCGATCAGCCCTACTTCACGAGCTGGGTGACGGGGCAGCTGCTCGACCACTACCAGCCGGCCCAGGTCTTCAGCGGCGGTCTCCAGATCAAGACGACGGTCGATCCCGAGCTGCAGGCGGCGGCCGAGCAGGCCATCGCCGGCCGCCTGGCGGGAATCGGGCCGAGCGCTTCGCTGGTCGCCATCGACAACGACACTGGCCAGGTGCGGGCGATGGTGGGCGGCCCGGACTTCAACGCGCGACCGTTCAACTTGGCGACCAACGGCCATCGCCAGCCCGGCTCCGCGATCAAGCCGTTCATCCTCGCGCGCGCGCTCGCGGACGGGGTGGATCCGAACAGCAGCTGGGCCTCCCAGCCGAAGGTGTTCCCGGTCCCCGGCTCACCGGGCGAGAAGTTCTCGGTCAGCAACTACGAGGACTCCTACCTCGGAACCGCGTCGCTCTGGTCGGCGACAGCCGCGTCCGACAACTCCGTCTTCGCCGAGCTCGGGCTGAAGGCGGGAACGAAGCGGATCGCGCGGCTGGCGCGCCGGATGGGCATCCGCACCAAGCTCTCGACCAACCCGGCGATGACGCTCGGCGGGCTCGAGCAGGGCGTCACGCCGCTCGAGATGGCGTACGCCTACTCGACTATCGCAAACGAGGGCGAGCGCGTGGTCAGCCCACTGGCGCCCGACGGCGTCAGCCCGATCGGCTTCGCGGAGGTCAAGGGTCGCGGCTTCGACGATACGAACAAGCCCCGCCGGGTGCGCGTCTTCTCGCCGGAGGTCGGTGAGCTGGCGAAGGAGATGCTCCACCTCGTGGTCACGAGCGGCACCGGCAAGGCGGCGCAGGTCGGCGACGAGTACATCTGGGGCAAGACCGGCACGACCGAGAACTACGGCGACGCCTGGTTCGTCGGCGGCAACGACGAGATGACCGTGGCGGTGTGGGTCGGCTACGCGGACAAGGTCCAGCCGATGGAGTCCGAGCACGCCGGCGGTCCCGTCGCCGGCGGCACCTTCCCCGCGGAGATCTTCCACGACTTCATGAGCGCGTGGATCGAAATGCGCGACGCGCGGCGCGCGGCGCGCGGTGACGACGAGGACACCACCACGGAGGGCACGGTGGCCCCGTCCGCGCCGACGATCGATCCCAACGCGGTTCCCGACGCGGAGCGGCCAACCGAGCCGGCGCCGAGGAACCAGGGCGACCAGGGCAATGGACAGGACCAACCCGAAGCGACGCCCGCCCCGGACGCTCCGGGCGAAACCCCGGCTCCCGAGGCTCCGACCCCGGTCGAGCCGGCGCCCGCGCCGACCCAGCCGCCGACCGGCGGCGGGGGCACCGGGGG
>JACCSF010000085.1 GCA_013813135.1 Thermoleophilaceae bacterium
TTGGTGGCCCGCGCCGCAGAGCCCGGCGCCCTGCGGGACGGCCGCCGCGTGGAGGTCTTCGCGAACATCGGCAGCACGGCCGAGGCCGCCCGCGCCGTCGAGCAGGGTGCGGAGGGCGTCGGCCTGCTGCGGACCGAGTTCCTGTTCCTCGACCGCGCCACGCCGCCGGACGAGGAGGAGCAGGTTGACGTTCTGAGCGAGATCGCCCGCGCCATGGACGGCCGCCCCGTGGTCGTCCGCACGCTCGACGCAGGAGCCGACAAGCCGCTGCCGTTCCTGCGCCAGGAGCCGGAGAGCAACCCGTTCCTCGGGCGCCGGGGCATCAGGCTCTCACTCGCTGAACCGCAGCTGCTGCAGACGCAGCTGCGCGCCATCCTGCGCGTGGCCGAGGAGCATCCGCTCAAGGTGATGTTCCCGATGGTGGCCACACTGGAGGAGCTGCGGGCCGCCCGCGCGCTGCTCGGCGAGGCGAGCTCGGACCTGGGCAGCCGCCCGGAGCTCGAGGTCGGCGTCATGGTCGAGGTGCCGGCCCTCGCGCTCCAGGCAGAGCAGTTCGCGCCGCAGGTCGACTTCTTCTCGATCGGGACCAACGACCTCGCCCAGTACACCATGGCCGCCGATCGGGGCAACGCGGCGCTCGCCGGCCTGCTGGACGGCGCGCGGGCCCCGGTGCTCGCCCTGATCGCCGGGGTGATCGAGGCGGCCGACGAGCACGGGCGCTGGGTGGGGGTGTGCGGCGAGCTGGCCGGCGAGCCCGAGGCCGCCGTCCTGCTCGCCGGGCTCGGCGTACGTGAGCTCAGCATGGCCGCGAGCAGGATCCCGGCCGTCAAGGCCGCGCTGCGCGAGAGCGACATGGAGACCGCTGCGGTCGCCGCCCGCAGCGCGCTAGGGTCCGCGCGCGCCTCGTGGCAACCCCGATCGTGACCCGGAGCAGGATGCGCTCGGCCCGCTTGATCGCTGCGGGCTCCGCTACGCGGATCCTCCTCACCCCGGTCGTGATGTGGCTGGTACTGAACGAGGAGGGGAACACGGGCGAGCTCGTGGCGGCGGCGCTGTTCGGCGTGGCGGCCGCCACCGACTGGGTGGACGGGCGGCTCGCGCGCAGGTGGGGCGTCACGAGCAAGATCGGCTCCTTCCTCGACACCACGGCGGACAAGCTGCTCGTCTCGGGGGTGCTGATCGCGCTGCTCGCCGCGGACCGGGCATCGACCTGGATCGTTGCAATGATCATCGGCCGCGAGCTGGTCGTCATGGGGCTGCGCGGGGTGGTCGCCTCCGAGGGCGAGATCATGGCGCCCTCGATGCTCGGCAAGCTCAAGACGAGCATCCAGTTTCTGGCCATCGCGCTCGCGATCCTCCGGCCCGGCGACCCGATCGGCGGCCTGTACATCGACGAGTGGGTCATGCTGGCCGCCGCCGCCATCACCGTGGCGTCGGCGGTCGACTACCTCATGCGCGCCCTCCCGGGCGTCGCGCGCGAGGACCGCACGACGTGACGCGCGTCTTCCTCACCGGCGGCAGCGGCCTGATCGGGGGCGCGCTCGCCACTCGCCTGATCGAGCGGAGCGACGAGCTGGTCGCGCTGGCGCGCTCCGACGCCGGCGAGCGCGCCCTCTCGGCCCGCGGCGCTCGGGTGGTCCGCGGCGACACGCTCGACGAGGACGCCCTGGCAGCGGGCATGGCGCGCTGCGCGCTCGCCTACCACGTCGCCGGTATCAACACGATGTGCCCCGCAGATCCGGCGACGCTGTTCCATGTGAACGTGCGCGGGGCGGAGGCGGCGGTGCGGGCAGCCGCGCGGGCCAAGGTGCCCCGGGTCGTGCTCACGTCCTCGGCGGCGTCGCTCGGCGAAGCCGCCGGCACCGTGGGGAGCGAGGTTTCGTCGCACCGCGGCAGCTACCTCTCGGTGTACGAGCGCTCCAAGCACGAGGGCGAGATCGCCGCCTTCGCGGCCGCCCGTCGCGCCGGTGTCGAGCTCGTGTCCATCAACCCCTCCTCGGTTCAGGGTCCCGGCCGCACAGGCGGCACAGGCCGGATCATGATCGCCTACCTCAACGGGCGCTTACGGGCGTTCGTGGACACGCGAATCAGCATCGTCGACATCGCCGACTGCGTGGAGGGGCACCTGCTCGGGGCCGAGCGCGGCGTCCCAGGGGAGCGCTATGTCCTAAACGGGGCGACGCTGAGCTCCCGGGAGGCACTGGACATCATCGCGGAGCTGTCAGGGGTCCGCCACAAGGTGCGCTTTCTCCCGCCTCCCGTCGCCGCGCTCGCCGGGGGACTGGTCGAGGGCGCTTTCCGCCTCCGCGGCAGGCAACCCCCGGTGTGCCGCGAGATGGTACGCACGCTCCAGCACGGGCACCGATACGACGGGTCGCGGGCGGCGCGGGAGCTCGGACTGCGGTACACACCGGTGGCCGAGACGTTCCGGCGCACGATCGAGTGGGCGGTGGCGGAGGGCCTCGTGCAACAGCCGATCCAAGCCCGCTGAGTATCCCCGGCGTCCGGGGGTATAGGAGGGCTATGGACAATCCGAGTCATCCGGCCAAACCCGAGCAGAAGGACAGCTTCGAGAAGGGGCACGAGCAAAAGCCCGATTCGCCCGAGGAGAACCTCGATCCCGACTTCGCCCGCGGCGAGCGTGAAGGCGAGCCGGGCGAGGAAGCTCGCTTTAGCGAGGGCGGCGAAGCCTTGCCCGACACGCCTGAGAAGGAGGTCGAGCGCCGCTTCAGCGAGGGCATCGAGCGCAGCCCCACCAGCGAGTAACGCCCAGGCGCCGCTCCCGAGACGGTATCGTCGGTCCAATCCACGACGGAGGAGCGGGGGCTGCACTCTGCCGGTCATACGCCAGCACGGCGAAGCGCTCGAGGCCGTCCATGCCGCTCGGCGCGGGCATACCGGGGAAGGACGTGCTGGTCCTCATGGGTGAGCCCGCACGGGACGCCCACGAAGAGTCGGTCGGCGAGTTCGCCGGCACGGCGGAGCCCGGCGCCCCGGTCGGTGAATTCGCGGCGGTCCCGTCCCGCAGGGATTCCCGACCGGCGCCTTCGCCGGAGGGGCGCAGCGCGGCGGGAGCTTTGCCGACGCCGACCGCGAGCTGCTTACGAGCTATCCGGACGGCGTGGAGCGGATGCGCGTCACGGGCCACCGTCGCATCACGCGGCTCCTGACGGACGCCGGCCTCGACGAGGCGACGGCCAAGCGCGACGTCGACGCGCTGCATCGGGGTTTGGTTCTGGTCCTCGTCGAGGTCGCCGACGGCGACGCCGATCGGGTGACGGCGCTGCTCGAGGGCTGAGCGGCGGGCGCACCCTCAGCCGGTTGCAGCCGGCCGGGGGCCGATCCCGAGCCGCAGTCTCTGCTCGACGAGTCGCTCCGCATCTGCGGCCGCGGCGGCAAGAAGAGCCGAGCGCCGCTCGAGCTGCCCGACCACCGGCGTCCCGGCCGGTGGCCGCAGCCCCAGCACGTGCGGCGGGCCGGCGTCGGGGTGCAGCGAGCGCCGGGCGATGTCGTCGACGACGCGCTCGTACCAGGCCAGTCGCTCGCGGTAGAGGGTCACGAGCGCCGGGTTGAGCCTCTGCAATTGCCGCTCGATCAGGCGGTCCGCGATCCGCGACACGCTCTTGCGCGGCACGCCATGCGGCCGTGTCTGCAGGGCGAGCACATGGGTGGCCCCCGCGGCGAGGGCTTCCGCAACTGGGATCGCCGAGCCGAGCCCCCCGTCGATGTAGCGCCCACCGGCGATCTCGACCGGTGGACCGCCGGCCCAGGGCGTGCGGCTCGACGCCAGCAGGACGTCCCACAACTCGCGCCTCGTACGCATGCCGGAGAGGTCGACGGGCTGCGCCGTCTCGACGCTGACCGCGACGCAGTGCAAGGCGATCGGGTTGTCCAACACACGCTCGTGCCGAGCGGCGTCGAGGTCGGTGGAGGCGTAGTTGAGCGCGTATTCGACGTCGATGACGGGCCGGCCGCGCAGGACCCGTGCCGGGTTGACGAAGGAGCGCGACGCGAGCGGACCGGAGTAGGTGGCCGCGCCGTGGCGCGCCACGCCGGCGATCAGCGCGGCACCGTTGAACGCGCCGGCCGAGGCGCCGACCACGAGATCGAAGCACCGGGTGAGCCCGAGGCGCTCGAGCGCGGCGGTCATCCCTGCCGAGACCACCCCTCGCATGCCGCCGCCCTCGATCACGAGTGCGACGCGGTGGGGATCGCGCCGCTCGCCTGGGCTCGAGCCGCTCTCCGCCCGCTCGCGGAGCACATCCGACACCGGATGTGGTGCATCGGGAAGGCGGGGGGCGTCGAGGTCCATGCGTCCGTATGGTTACCACGGCGGCTACGGAAGGCGTGACATGAGCCGGATGAAGTGGTGGCGCTGGGTCAACTCCATCACGCCGACTCACGCTGGTTTGGGGACCAAGTGGGCCCCGGTGCCTTCAGCGTAGAGTGTGGGGTTCCTCGATCTGCAGCCCTTCGGCGCCGTTCCGCCGCTGGTGAGTGACATCGACCTGTCCGTCGACGACCGCTGGCTGTACGTGTCGTGCTGGGGGACCGGAGAGCTCAAGCAATACGACGTCAGCGACCCTCACAACCCGAGAGAGACGGGCTCCGCCGCTCCTGAGCTGCCGCTGGCGGGAGCGCCCCAGATGGTGGAGGTGAGCCGCGACGGCCGGCGCGTGTACGCCACGAACTCGCTCTATGCGAGCTGGGACGACATCTTCTATCCCGACGGCGTCGCCGCCTGGATGGTCAGAATCGACGCGGACACCGAGAGCGGCGGAATGACCCTCGACCCGCGCTTCTTCCCGCACGGCGATGACTTCCGCGGGCTGCGGGTACACCAGACCCGCCTCCAGGGCGGAGACGCGTCGAGCGACTCCTACTGCTTCGTCGAATAGGTCGCCCGCTGCGTGCGGATAACGTGTCGATCTCCCTGACGAACGGTCAACTTGACCGCATCGAGGTGCTCGAGCAACGCCTGGGCGTAGCGGCGGCTGGTGCCGAGCTCGTCGCGAACGGAAGCAATCGTCACACTGCCCTCGCGCCTGCAGATCCTCACGACCCTCTCGACCAGCCGGTCGAGGGGCTCACGGTGGAAATGGAGGTTGCGACCGGTCCGCACAGCGAGTCGTGCCTGCTCCAGTGCACGCCAGGCCTTCGCCGCGACGGGCGCCTCGAGCCCGGCCGCATCCTCCAGCTCGCCATCAGCGCGCGGCCGCTCGCCGTCGCTGCGCAGCAGGCCCGCCAGGCGGGCCTCCGCGGCGCCTAGAGAAGGTGGGTCGGCGCGTCGAGGACGGTCCGCTCGCTCGATCGGCCGAGTGGGGGCGCGCCGCTTGAGGGGTGCCGGGTCGAGGATCTCACCGCCTCCTACGGTGTTGGGGGGAGCGATCTGGCGCAGCACCAGCCGGTCGCCCGGATAGGCGATCAGGGGTGCCTCGAGCCTGAGCCGGCAGACCGCCGGGTTGCCTGGCTCGAGCCGCTCCTCCTGAAGCGGGCTGATCCTCGCAGCGGTCTCGCGCGTGCCGTGATGGACCTGCACCCGCGCGCCGCGGTCGAGCGGCGCAGAGCCCGGATCCAGAGCGACCGACGCCGTCATCGCGTGAGTGGCGCGAAGCTCGGTCGCGGCGCCGCATATGACGTCGCCTCGCCGCACGTCGCGGTGGCCGATGCCGGCGAGGGCGAGCGCCACGCGCTGGCCGGCGAGCGCCTGGTCGACCTGAGTGCCGTGCACCTGGATGGAGCGGACACGCACCTCTCGTCCCTGGGGCAGGACACGGACCCTCTCGCGGGCGGCGAGCCGCCCCGACCAGAGCGTGCCGGTGACGACCGTGCCGATGCCCTTGAGGGTAAAAGAGCGGTCGACGTGCAGGCGAGCGGGGCCATCTGTTTCGCTGCGTCCGGCGATCGCGGCGGCTTGGCGGTCCAACGCCGCCAGTAGACGGCCGAGGCCAGCAGCCGTCGGCGCAGCTACCGGCACGGTCTCCACGCCCGGCAGTAGCTCGGTGGCCTCATCGATCGCCGGGTCGGGGTCCATCAGGTCGGTCTTCGTGATCGCCATAACGCCCCGCTTCAATCCAAGTGCGCGCAACACGGCGACGTGCTCGCGCGTCTGCGGCATGACCCCGTCGTCTGCCGCGATGCAGAGCAGGAAGAGGTCGATGCCCGTGGCGCCGGCCACCATGGTGCGCACGAACCGCTCGTGCCCGGGGACGTCGACCACCGACAGCCGCCTGCCCGAGGGCAGCTCAAGGGGTGCGTATCCGAGCACGATCGACAGTCCACGCTCCTTCTCCTCCTTAAGGCGATCCGTCTCGATGCCCGTCAGAGCCCGCACCAGCGCCGTCTTGCCATGGTCCACGTGTCCCGCCGTGCCGAGTGTGAGCGGACCGGGTTCGGTCATGCGAGCGCTGCGATCACCGCGGCCGCCGCGCGGCGCGCGTCGTCATCGGTCAGGGTGCGGGGGTCGAGCAGGAGTAGCCCGTCGAGCGCCCTGGCGAGAAGGGGCGGCGTGCCGATACGCAACCGCCGCGCCAGCTCGTCCAGTGCATGCGGTGTCGGGTCCACGGCGCAGGCCGGTCCGGTCAGCTCGAGCAAAGGCAGGGCTCCGCCACCCACCTTGGCGGCGGCCTCGACGAGCCGGGCGGTCCCGCCCGCTTCGCTGATCTGGTCGCACATCAACTGCGCGCGCTCGCGGAGGTCCTCCGCGTTCGCGGTCAGCATCCGCAGCACGGGAATCTCGCTTGCGGCGAGCGCAGGGTCTCGGTAGAGGGTCAGCGTGGCCGCGAGGGCGGCCAGCGTCAGCTTGTCGATCCGCAACGCCCTGGCCAGGGGATGTGAGCGGCAAGCTTCGATCGCCTTGCGGCTGCCGACCATGATCCCGGCCTGCGGCCCGCCGAGCAGCTTGTCGCCCGAGAAGCAGGTGACGGCGGCGCCCGCAGCAACCGTCGCCGTGACAAGGGGCTCGGAGCTCAGCTCCGGAATCCACCCGGCGAGGCGGCCGGACCCGAGGTCGGCGATCACGGGCACGCCGAGTCGGCACAGCTCCTCGATGGGCACCTCCTCCACGAATCCGACCACGCGAAAGTTCGATGGATGCGCCCACAGCAGAGCGCCCGTGTCCGCGTCTATGGCACCCCGGTAGTCATCGAGGCGCGTACGGTTCGTCGTGCCGACCTCCACGAGTCTCGCGCCCGACTGTCCCACGACCTCGGGGATGCGGAACGAGCCACCGATCTCGATGAGCTGACCACGCGAGATCACCACCTCGCGGCCGGCGGACAGGGCGCTGGTGGCGAGCAGCACCGCTGCCGCGCAGTTGTTCACGACCAACGCCGCGTCGGCACCTGTGAGCTCGCGCAGCAGCTCCTCGACGTGGTCCTGACGCGAGCCGCGCGTTCCGCCGCTGAGGTCGTACTCAAGGTCCGAGTAGCCAACCCCCGCCTCCGCCACGGCGCGCATCGCGCGCTCGGCCAGTGGGGCTCGGCCGAGATTGGTATGGACGATGACGCCAGTCGCGTTCAGCACCGGCCGAGGCCCCGACGAGAGGGCCCGCTTCGCGCGGGCGCGCGCGTCGCGTTCGAGGTCGCCCGGCGGCCGGCCCTCGCGGATCCGGTCGCGGCCCGCCTCGACCGCTTCTCGTGCAGCACGGACGGCCACGCCGTGCGACACTCCCTCGAGCGCCGCGGCAAGCTCGCTGACGGACGGAAGCGAGCGCAGCTCCTGCGCATGGCTCTCGCTTGGGTGTGGTACCGACCGCTTCACCAGGCAGGACGTCCCAGTCGATGATAAGCAAAAAGTCTTCGCCGAAGCTGATGACGCTTTCGCACGGCGCCGGCTGCGCGTGCAAACTTCCTGCTGCGGAGATTCACGCCCTGCTGGCCGAGCTCGGGCCGGCGGAAGACCCCCGGGTCCTCGTGGGCAACGAGACCGCCGATGACGCGGCCGTCTACCAGCTCGACGGCGAGCGCGCCGTCGTCACGACTGCGGACTTCTTCACGCCGGTGCTGGACGACCCCTATGACTTTGGTCGCGTCGCCGCGGCGAACGCGCTCTCCGACGTCTACGCGATGGGGGCCACGCCGTTGGTCGCCCTGAACCTCGTGGCGTGGCCGCTCGAGTCGTTGGGGCGCGACGCCCTCCGCGACGTCCTGCGGGGTGGCGCGGACGTGGCCCGCGAAGCTGGCGTGGCGATCGTGGGCGGTCACTCGATCGACGATCCCGAGCCGAAGTACGGGCTGGCCGTGACCGGAGTGGTCGACCCTGGGCGGATCCTCCGAAACTCGACCGCGCTCGCGGGCCACGACCTCTTTCTCACCAAGCCGATCGGCGCGGGCGTGGCGACCACCGCCCTGAAGCGCGGTATGGCCTCGCGTGAGCTCATGACGTCCGCGGTCGAGGTCATGACGACGCTCAATCGTTCCGCCGCCGAGGCAGCGCACACCGTCGGCGCCAGCGCGGTCACGGACGTGACTGGTTTCGGCCTGCTCGGCCACCTGTACGAGCTGACCAACGCGAGTGGACTCTCAGCGCGCGTGAATGCCACGAGCGTGCCAATGCTTCCCGGCGTCCTTGACCTCGTCCGTGCCTCCGAGGCGACGATCGCCGGCGGCACCCGGCGCAACCGCCGGTGGCTGGAGCAGTTTGTCTCATGGGGGGCCGGGGTGGACGAACCCCACAGGTGGCTCCTCTGTGACGCGATGACGTCCGGAGGGCTGTTGATGGCCGCCCCTCCCGATTCAGACGCGCCGGGCACGCGAATCGGAACGGTGGAGCCCGGCTTCCCGGGCGCCATCCGCGTCGAGTAGGCGGAGCGGCGAAGGAATCGAACCTTCCAAGCGTGGGGCTGCCACGCCCTGCCGGCTTTGAAGGCCGGATGAGCCACCAGACCCCTACCGCCCCGCACCTAGCGTAGCTCCACGTCCCCGCAGAGCTTATGCAATACCGTCCCCAGGAGCCGCGGTGCAACCGACGCGAAGCTGAGGAGAATGAATGAGGGCCAAGGAATGGATCGCCGGTTTCGCCGAGGCGCTAGGCACTGAGCCGCCCACCGCCGACGAGGTCAAAGCGATCCTCGATCTCGCCGCCGAGGCCGCCCACGCGTCCGAGCGAATCGCCGCTCCGGTGGCGTCCTGGCTCAGCGCAAAGGCAGGCCATTCGCTCGAGGAGTCGATCGCCCTCGCGCGGCGGGTCACCCAGGCCCCTGGGGCTTGAGTCGCCCGGATCCGGGGATAGAATTGCAGCGTCGTCCGGGCTGCGAGAGAGCACCCGGAAGCACTGAAGGGACGAGCGGTGACGGACTTCACTCGACGCGACTTCATGAAGGTCAGTGCTGCGGGTGCAGCCGCTGTCGGCGTTTCGGCACTTGGCTTCGACGTGGCGGTGGCAGAGGCCCGTACGGTCAAGCAGGAGCTGCGCATCGAGGGCGCCAAGGTGTCCCACTCGATATGCCCCTACTGCGCGGTCGGCTGCTCGCTGCTTGCCTACACGCGCAAGAACGGCAACGGCGTCGAGCTGCTGCAGATCGAGGGCGACCCGGACAGCCCCATCAACGAGGGGACGCTTTGCCCGAAGGGGGCGAGCGCGATGGAACTCGCCGTCTCGCGGCGGCGGCTCCAGCACCCGCTCTACCGTGCCCCCGGCGCCGGCGACTGGAAGCGAGTTTCCTGGGACTTCGCGCTCGACAGGCTCGCTCGCCACATCAAGGCCGCGCGCGACCGCACCTTCGTCGCCAAGGACGACGAGGGCAACGTCGTAAACCGCGCCGAGGGCCTCGCCTTCGCCGGCGGCGCCGCGTTTAGCAACGAGGAGGGCTACCTCGCCGCCAAGCTGATGCGCGGGCTCGGCCTCGTCTACCTGGAGCAACAAGCCAGGGTTTGACACGGCCCCACGGTGGCCAGTTTGGCCGCCACGTTCGGAAGGGGGGCCATGACGAACCACTGGCGGGACATCAGGCACGCCGACCTGATCCTGATCAACGGCGGCAACCCCGCCGAGGCGCATCCGGTCGGCTTCCGCTGGTTCATGAAGGCGAAGGTCGAGCGCGGGGCCAAGATGATCCACGTCGACCCGCGCTTCACGCGCACTACCGCGGTCTCCGACATCTACCTGCGAATCCGGACCGGCACCGACGCCGCCTTCTTCGGCGGCCTGATCAAGTACGTCCTCGAGAACAACCTCTTCCACGAGGAGTACGTGCGCGAGTACACGAACGCTGCCTTCGTCGTGGACAAGGGCTACTCGTTCAAGGACGGGATGTTCAACAGCTACGACCCCGAGACGCGTGAGTACGACCCCACGACCTGGAAGTACGAGACGGCAGGCGCCGGCTCGGGGCGCACCAAACAGTCCCCCGGCGGGCTCGGCCGCGGCGCGGGAGCCGCGACGGGACTGGCCGTCGAAAGCTCTGGCCCGAGCACGACCTTCGCGCGGCTCGACATCGACCACCCGCGCTCGGTGATGAACCTGATGCGCGAGCACTACTCGCGCTACACCCCGGAGATGGTGGAGCGCATCACGGGCATCCCTCGGCAGCAGTTCCTCGAGGTCGCCAAGCTCGTGGGCGAGATGGGCCGGCCCGACAAGGTGATGACGCAGGTCTACGCCGTCGGCCTCACCCACCACACCACCGGGTCGCAGATGATCCGCGCCGGTGCGGTGCTGCAGCTGCTGCTCGGCAACATCGGCCGGCCCGGCGGAGGGATGAACGCCGAGCGCGGGCACGCGAACATCCAGGGCAACACCGACAACGCGATCTCGTGGGAGATCCTGCCCGGCTACCTCAAGGTGCCCGCGCCGGGCCAGCGCACCGTGGCCGACTACGTCGAGGAGAGCGCGACGAAGAAGGCCCACCCCAACTCGCTGAACTATTTCGGCGAGAACTACGGGAAGTTCCTCGTCAGCACCCTCAAGGCGTGGTACGGGGACAAGGCTACGAAGGGCAACGAGTTCGCCTTCGACTACCTCCCGAAGCCCGCCGGGAACGCGTCCTGGATCACCATCTTCGATCAGGCGCTTCAGGGCAAGATGGAGGGCGTGATGCTGAGCGGGATGACCGCGTCCAGCATCGGGCCGGACTCGAACCAGGTACAGGAGGCGCTCGGCAAGCTGAAGTGGCTGTGCGTCATGGACTCCTTGCCGACCACCAGCTCGGAGTTCTGGCACGCCCCGGGCGTCGATCCGTCGAAGATCAAGACCGAGGTCTTCGCCCTGCCGGCCACGCACTGGATCGAGAAGGCCGGGTCGTTCACCAACAGCGGCCGCTGGGCGCAGTGGAAGGACCAGGTCCTGCCGCCGGAACACGAGTCACGGCACGACCACTGGATTCTGGCCGACCTCTTCCTGCGGGTGCGCGAGCTCTACCGCAGCGAGGGCGGGAAGTTCCCGGACCCGGTGATGGACCTCACCTTCCCCTACCGCGATCCGGCCAAGCCCGACTTCGACGAGATCGCCAAGGAGGTCAACGGCAAGGACCTGAAGTCCGGCAAGCGACTCGAGACCTTCGCCGACCTCCTCGACGACGGCAGTACATCAGTGGGCAACTGGATCTACACAGGCTCGTATCCCGAGAGCGGCAACCAGATGCAACGCCGTAACGGCGTCCAGGACCCGAAGCGCAACGACCCCACGGGCATGGGCTTCTACCCGGAGTGGGCGTGGTCCTGGCCGCTGAACCGCCGCGTCCTGTACAACCGCGCCTCGGCCGACCCCAAAGGCAAGCCCTGGGACCCGAGCCGGCCGGGCATCCGCTGGGACCCGGCGCAGAAGCTCTGGGTGGGCGACGTGCCCGACTACGTGCCCGACGCGGACCCGCGCGACCCGGCGTCTCCGCTCCCGTTCATCATGACCGGCGAGGGCACCGGCCGCCTCTTCTCAAACGGGCTCGTGGACGGGCCGTTCCCCGAGCACTACGAGCCGGTCGAGTCGCCGATCGAGAACCCGTTGCACCCCGAGGTCTCGGCCTCGCCCGCGACGTTCTTCTACGACGAGGCGGCCGGCCGCCCCAACCGCTTCGGGACCGTCGACGAGTTCCCCTACGTCGCCACCAGCTACCGGCTCACCGAGCACGAGC
>JACCSF010000097.1 GCA_013813135.1 Thermoleophilaceae bacterium
CTTTCACCCGGACGATGGGACGGCACCGCGATTGGTACTTCGGTCGTCAGCAAGGACGTGCGTGAGCTTCTCCGGCAGATTTGCGAGAACACCCAGTCGGCGGGAACCTCGGCCGCCTGCTTCTAGGAGGGATTGGCGAAACGACTAGCGAAACTCGGGTTGGCTAGGGCAGGCGAGGGCGCTAGGGTCTGCTTCACACTTTCTACCCGAGAGGGGCAGGATGAATACCTACGTGATCCTTCGTCGCAGCGGTTGGCGCTCGCCAGAGGAACTGCAAGAAGCAGCGGGCCGCTCCAAGAAGGTCGGGGACGAGGAAATGTCCGACGACATTCGATGGATTCGCAGCTACGTCTTGGAAGAGGGTGGCAGCTCGGTAGGAACGGTTTGCATCTATCAGGCGAGCAGCCCCGAGGCGATCAGCGAGCACGCCTCGCGCGCCGATCTGCCCGTTGACGAGATCATTCCAGTCGCGGATACGGTAGTCGTGCGCCCCGATCCGGAAACTGCTGCCGCCTAAGCAGCCATCGGTGCGGCTCGCCCCCTCGCGAGCGAGCACGACAGCTTCGCGAGGATCGTCAGGTCGGCGTGTAGCTGGACCCGTTCAAGGCCACGGACCCGGAGCGGGAGTAACGCCCATTCGTGCTTGAGCCGTCCGAACTCACGCTCGACCGAGGCACGGCCCTTGTAGAGCTTGCGCCAGCGCAGCGTGTCGCGGGGGATCAGGGGGTGTAGCCGGTTGGCCTTGATCCAGCGGGATGCGGGCTTGCACTCGGCGGTGGGGCAGCGCCACTTCGACGCGCCGCGCTTCGAGTCGGACCCGGCGAACCGCCACTCGCCATGCTGGCAACGGGGCGGCTCGGCATCGCCACGCGCGACAGCGATCGTCTGACGAAGCGGGATGATCGGGCGGCAGCCGCGTTCCTCGCAAGCGTCGTAGATCGGCCCGTTGTCGTAGCTCTTATCCAGCGCGCACGTTTCCACCGCTAGGCCGCGCTCGCGGAGTCTGTCGATGAGAGGTACGGCGAACTGGGACTCATTCGACCGCGCCGTCTCTACCTGCCAGGCGAGCGGAAGGCCGCTGCGCGAGCAGACGGCCAGTTGCAGCTTGTACCCGTAGAACCCGCCGCCCTTGCGAGTAGACACGGCGGAGCGGTGCCCCCACGAAGCATCGGGATCGGAGAACTCATCATCGGACCGCTCACGCCCACCCTTGGAGACAAACCGCTGGCCGTTCGCGTAGGCGGGCATATCCGAGGCGTCGATGCTCACGTCACGGCCAAGGTCCGGGTCCGCGTCACTCAGCGACCCGACGACGCGCTCGATACAAGAGTCGAGCAGCGGGCGGAAGGCGATGAGCTTCGCCGTGAAGCGGTAGCAGGCGTACACGCTCGGGACACAGCCGAGGATCGCTTGCAGGCCCGCGTGTTCAGCCACCAGGGCAGCGGTGCGGCTCCACGTCGGGATGGCGTAGAGCGACTTGACGAGGGCCATGCCGACCATCGCGCGGATTGGGTAGCCCGGCCGGCCAGTCCAGCGCGTCCCGTCGAGCTGGGCGACCAAGGCCGCTATCTCGGGCGAGTCGAGGACTCCTGCAAGCTCGGAGGCTCCCGAGCGGAGTGGTACCTTCGATACGGCCACGGAGCTAATCCCTTCGCGGTCCTGACCCCCGGAGGTTCCAGCCTCGCGGGGGTCACTTTTCTTGGCCTTGTCGAGAGAAACCTACACCCCCCCATCGGACGGAATGGTGGGGGTTTGGTGTTCGGCCAGCGGCGAGCGATGCAAGCTTTCGCCGCTTCTGGTCGAATACATACGGGGGCGACGGGATTCGAACCCGCAAGTCTCCAGAGACGGCGGATTAACAATCCGCTGCGGTTACCTATTTCGCCACGCCCCCATTGAGAGCGGTCGGGGCCGGGCCTGCAAGTTCGCGCCCCGGCCGCTTTCGTACTGCCGGACGCTCGGCTACTATCGAGTCGAGCTGTATGTCGGCTCGCGCGACCGTCAGGCCGCGCGAGCGTCATGTACGAGGGGTTATCGGGCCGGGTTCTCAGGTAAAGGCGGGAGCCCGGCCCGTTGCTCTATCTCAAGGCTCTGCGCTCCCGCTCGGGTCAAGCAGATTCGGATCGTGGGGAGCGGTCTTGTAGCGGTATTGACCGCGTCCGACGCGGTCTACCTCGTGGTACTTCTTGTGGAGGCGGCTCAGAGCGGTCTCCGTGGCCTTTTCCGGATGCTGCGCTTCCGGGTTCACCCACCCACGCTGCACAAGCTCGCTGTGGAGCCTTTTGACAGTCCAGACGCCACCGTCTCGCATCACGCGACGGGCGGCCTCAGTGCCGCGCGGGGCATCCTCTGCTGCATCGGGCGACGCCTGCCGAGCCAGACGCTCATGGATGTCACGCTCTGTGCCCAACGGCCTGCCGTGCGCCTGGTGATTTCGCCAGCGGCGCTTCAGCTCAAGGAGGTCGAGTCGCCGACCCAGCTTCCGCGCGACCTCGTCCTGCTGTTCGCGCAGCTCGGTGATCTCGTTTTCGAGCTGCTCATCATCGAGCGTTTCGAGTGCCTTGTAGACGGTGTCGATATCTGCAGCCATTCCATCCCCTCAGTTGGTGAGGAGATCATAACGCACACCTCCGGACAGTTTGGGGGTGTCGGGACCAGCGGTTCCCCGATCCTCGGGTCTCCGGTGGAAAGATCGGTTGCGTCGGGCAGGGCGCGACGGAACGACCGCGAACGACGGGAGTCCTGATGGCTCCCGTCCGCTACCTCGAAACAGGAGTCCTCCATTGCGGCGACAATGAGCACCTGCTGGCGGAGTTCCCGGCGGCGTGCATCGACCTGATCTACCTCGACCCGCCGTTCTTCTCCAACAAGAACTACGAGGTCATCTGGGGGGATGAGGCGGAGGTTCGTTCGTTCGAGGATCGCTGGGAGGGCGGAATCCAGCACTACATCGGCTGGATGAAGCCCCGACTGCGCCAGATGCAGCGCATCCTCAAACCGGAGGGCTCTATCTACCTCCATTGCGACCCCGCCGCGAGCCACTACCTCAAGGTACTCATGGATGAGCTGTTCGGCACGCGGAGCTATCGGAACGAGATCATCTGGAAGCGCACAACGGCACATTCGAGTGCCAAACGGTGGGCTCCCGTCCATGACGTGCTCCTGTACTACGGCAACGGAAAGACCCCGGTCTGGAACCCCCCGCGTGAGGACTACGACCCGGCCTATCTCGACCGCTACTACAAGTTCGACGACGGTGACGGGCGGCTCTACTGGCGCGCCGACATTACGGGCGCGGGCACCCGCAAAGGCTCGACCGGGCAGCCGTGGAGGGGCGTAGACCCGACCGCCATCGGCCGACACTGGATGGTGCCGCCAGACGAACTCGACCAGCTCGACGCGGAGGGGCGCATCTACTGGCCGCCCAAGGGCAAGATGCCTCAGCACAAGCGATACCGCGAAGACCTCAAGGGCAAGGCGGTATCTGACATCTGGGCAGAGATTGACCGCATCAATCCCGTTGGCGCCGAACGCCTCGGCTACCCCACCCAGAAGCCGGAAGCACTCTTGGAACGCATCGTGCGGGCCAGTAGCAACCCGGGCGACATCGTCCTCGACCCGTTCTGCGGTTGCGGCACAACGATCGCAGTCGCCCACCAGCTCAAGCGCGAGTGGATTGGCATTGACATCAGCCCCACCGCCGTGAACCTGATGAAGCGCCGAATGACAAAGCAAGGCGCGACGGTCAAGGCGGAGGGCCTGCCGATCTCTGCAACTGATCTCAAGTCGCTCCGGCCGTTCGAGTTCCAGAACTGGGTGATCCAGAGAGTCATAGGCACCCACTCCCCACGCAAGAGCGGCGACATGGGAATCGACGGTTACTCGTTCTTCGAGCAGTTGCCGATCCAGGTCAAGCAGTCCGAGAGCGTCGGTCGCAACGTCGTGGACAACTTCGAGACGGCGGTCGAGCGCAGCGGCAAGCACATGGGCTACATCGTGGCGTTTAGCTTCACTCGCGGTGCCCACGAGGAGGCCGCCCGCGCAAAGGCGCGCGGCAAGGCGGCAATCGTGCTCGTCAAGGTGGCTGACTTGGTTCGGCTCGGGGACCTGATCGAAAGCGCAGACGACAATGACCAGGTGCCGGACCTCACCCGCGAGACGCCGGACCTCATGCGGCTATTCAGCGCTGCCCAGGAGCGCGGGCCGGATAGGGCGCTCCCGATGGCCCGGCGCCGTGATGCCCGTCCGGCGAACAAGGAACTGATTGAGAGCGCACGGGCACGGAAGGTTGGGGTAGAAACCCCGCGAGCGTGAGGTACGAGTGACCCTACGCAACCAACTACCCCGCACCACGACCCGTCTAGCGAGTTTCGCTAGACCCTCCTAGGTGTTCCTGCTGACGCAGATCCAGGAGCACTACAAGCAGGACGACGACCCCCACAAGGCGGTCGTGGACGGCCTCGCCTCGACC
>JACCSF010000100.1 GCA_013813135.1 Thermoleophilaceae bacterium
CGCGCTGGGAGCAGACCTGGCGCGCGTGGTTGCTGCTGAGCCGCCACGGCAGCGGGCACTGGCCCGTCTGCGGCTAGCCGAGCGCTGCGGGGGTCCGCCCGAGCGGCGGGCCCCCGCTACGTGTCACGCCCGTGCGACGTGTCGCGCCCGTGCGACGTGATGCCGCCCGGGTCCACGCCCTCCTGCTCGCCCTCGTGGCGCTCCAGTGCCTCGCGCTCCTCTGAGTCCGGGTCGATCCTGTCGGCCTCGGCGTGGCGCTCCTGCGCCTCCCGCTGCTTCACCTCGGCGTGAGCCGTCTGCTCGCGGGCGGTGGCTTCCTCCGCCCTGGCGCGCGCGGCGCGCTCCTCGGCCTCCGCACGAGTGCGATCAGCCTGGGCTCGGCCGACCTCGGCCTCGCGGCGGATCTCATGTGCCTGGTCGCGCCGCGTGTCGAGGCGCCGCTCCCGGCCGCGCCTGCCGAGCAGCACGAGCAGCGCGACCACGATCAGTGCTGCGACCACGATGACGACGATCACTCCGGTGTCCATACCTCAGCTCCTCTCCTCGGGTCTGCCCTGTTGGCTACCCACAGCGAGCCGTAGGTATGCCCTATCGCCTTCGCGCTGTCCAGTCGCGCAAGCGCTCGACCGCCTCGTCGAGCACATAGTCTCGCTTGCAGAAGGCGAAGCGCACGATCGAGCGCGCCGGTCCGTCCGGCGTGGCGGTGAAGGTCACCTGCACCCCGCTGTCGGGGTCCACCGCGAGCCCGTAGTGGCGCCGCTGGTGGGCGGCAATCGCGTCGCGCAGGGCCGGGACGCCCGGAAGCGGCGCGTACTGGTTGTGCCCCGCGTGCAGGGCGACCACCGCGGCGTCGATGATGACCGCGGAGCCGTCCTCGTCCGGGAAGCCCTGGCCGATGTTGATCGCCCCGGTGCGCTGGGCGAGCTCCGTCATCTCGGTGAAGATCGTCGTGCCCATCGGCCGGGCGACGGACCCTACTTCGACGCGGTCTTGCTCTCCTCGACGTCCAGCTGTTCGAGCTCGCGCTTGAGCACCTTCCCGGTGGCGTTGCGCGGCAGCTCGTCGAGGAAGACGATCTCGCGCGGCACCTTGTAGCGGGCGAGGTTCTTCTTCACGTAGTCCTTGAGCTGGTCCTCGCTCGCCTCCTTGCCGCGGTCGAGCACGACGAAGGCGCGCAGGCGCTGGCCGAAGTCACGGTCCTCGACCCCGAGGGCGGCGGCCTCGGCGATCGCCTCGTGGCGCGCCAGCAGGTCCTCCACCTCCTTTGGGAAGACGTTCTCGCCACCGGACACGATCATCTCGTCGTCGCGGCCATCGACGAACAGGCGCCCGCTCTCGTCGAAGCGGCCCACGTCGCCGGTGGCCATCAGGGAGCCGATCACGTCCTTGGTGCCGCCGCCGGTGTAGCCCTCGAACAGCATCTCGTTGCCGACGAAGATGCGTCCGGTCGTGCCGGTCGGCACCTCCACGCCCCGCTCGTCGTAGAGCTTGACCACGGTCCCGCGCGGCGGCTTGCCCGCGGTCCCCGGGGCGGCGCGCATGTCGGCCGGCGTGGCGATCGACGCCCACGCCACCTCCGTCGAGCCGTAGAGGTTGTAGAGCGTGTCGCCGAAGGCGTCCATCCAGTCGTTGGCCAGGTCGCCCGGCAGCGCCGAGCCGCTGGCGGCGACGACCTTCAGCGACGACGTGTCGTACCTCGCTCGCACCTCCTCGGGCAGCTCCATGATGCGCTGCATCATCACCGGCACGACCACGAGCGAGTCACAGTGGTAGCGGGCGATGTCTGCCAGGCACTGCTCCGGATCGAACTTGCGCCGCAGCACGTAGGTGGACCCGAGCATCAGCCCGAGCGTGAAGTGGGCGAAGCCCCAGGAGTGGAACAGCGGCGCGGCGATGTAGGCCGTCTGGCGCGCCTTCAGCGGGATCGTCGCCAGCAGCGCCACCGCGGGGTCGAGCGACTGCGGATTGGCGCGCGAGGCGCCCTTGGGGGAGCCGGTCGTGCCACTGGTGAGGATCACCGCGCGCCCCTCCCGTGCCGGCGGGACCACATCCTCGGGGTCGCCCTCGGCGATCAGCTCGTCGATCGTGGGATCGTCGGTGCGCGCGGAGTCGTGCCAGGCGACCACCCGCTTGCGGCGCTTGCCGGCCTCCGCCAGCAGCCCCGCGAACTCCTCGTCATGGATGATCACCTTGGGGCCCTCGCGCTCGACCACCTCGGCCAGCTGCGGGCCGGCGAACGCGGTGTTGAGGTAGAGCGAGTTGGCGCCCAGCTTCGACACCGCGAAGGTCGCCTCGATGAAGCCGCGGTGGTTGCGGCACATGATTCCCACGCCGTCGCCCTCCACCACGCCGAGGTCGGAGAGCGAGTGGGCCAGGGCGTTGGTGCGCGTGTGCGCTTCCGAGAAGGCGACCGTGCCGAGCTCGTCGACGATCATCATCTCGTCGGGGAAGCGGTCCGCGAGGGCGATCGAGCCCGCCGCCGGGCTGCGGCCCCAGCGCACCAGCGTCTGGACGAACTTCAGGAGCCGGTCGGGCCGCATCGGGCGCACCACGCCCGCGTCGATCAAGACCTTCACGCTGCCGACCTGGTACGCGACACGGCCCGGGATGCTCATTCGCTCGCTCACCTCGTCTGGTCCTCCCTCGATCTCCGCCCTGAGATTTTGAAGGCTCTTCTCGAGATTGCCACCCACCATCGGCTTCGAGATCTGCTCGGAGATCGAGCCCAGCAGGCCGCCGGGGGCCTCGTAGGCGAGCCGCAGCGTGACGCGGGTGCGGGCGTCGTCGGTCTCGCGCAGGCGCCAGCGCAGGCGCTGGTCGATCCCCGTGACGCTGGTCCAGGCGAGGTCCGCCGGCTCGTCGTACTCGACGATCTCGACCAGCCCGCCGACCTCCGCCGAGCCGACCCGCATGTGGGTCGAGTAGCGGGCCCCCAGGCCACGCTCGGGTCCGTCGCCCTTGCGCTCGACCCGGGTCACGCCGTCCATGAAGCGCGGATAGCGGCACGGGTCGGAGATCAGCTCCCAGATCTCCTCGCGCGAGCCGTCGATGACGGTTGTCTTCTCGACCCTCATCCGACCACCGGCAGGCGGCGCTCCGCCTGCAGCGCCGTGAGGGCGCGCTGCATCCGCTCGACGATCGTGTCGTAGGCCTCGTCCACGTCCATGTCCTCGACGTCGATCGGCGGCAGCACCTGTGTCGTGATCTTCGCCGGCAGAGGGAGGTGGCCGAGCATGTCGCCGACGTTGACGATCCACGGCAGCGAAAGCGAGATCGGGAGCACCTTGAGACGGAACATGCGGTCGAGCCCGATCAGCTTGGCGAGCCCCTCCCCGCGGCTGAGGAAGAGCGCCGTCTCCTGGCCCCCCACCGACACCACCGGCACGATCGGGACGTCCCTCTGCTTGGCGAGCCGGATGAAGCCCTTGCGCCCGCCGAAGTCCACCGTCGCGGACTCCCACGAGGGGCGATGGACCGTAGTCGCCGCCCGGGTAGACGAGCAGGGCCGCGCCCACGTCGAGCGCGCGCTCGGCGTTGCGCGGCGTGGCGGCGACCGTGCCGTACTTGCGCAGCCAGCCGAGGCCGGGCATCGAGAGCACCAGGTTGTGAGCGAGCTGGTGGAAGCGGCGCTCGACGCCGAAGTAGGTGCTGAAGGCGAGCGTGAACACCCCGGTGTCCGGAGTGGCGTTGCCGCCCGAGTGGTTGCCCACCAGCAGCACCGGTCCCTCCTCGGGGATGCGCTCGAGGTTGCGCACCTCGGCACGGAAGTAGAGGCTGGCGAGCATCCACAGGCGCGGCAGCGTCTCGCGGATGTAGTCGGGATCGCGCTCGTCGAGATCGGCGGCGGGAACGCGCCTCTGCGCCTGCTCGGCGACCGCGGCGATCGCGCGGCCGGGAAGGCCCGCGCCGGGGATGCTCACGCCGGCCTCGCCC
>JACCSF010000147.1 GCA_013813135.1 Thermoleophilaceae bacterium
GCGCGCTGCCACGACGAGCGCGTCCTGCGCGAAGCGCCAGTCCCCGGGCGCGCCGCCCGGCGGCCGGCCGAGGGAGGCGGCGAGGTCCGCGTAGCCGAGGACGAGCCCGTCGAGCCGGGCCGACGCGCGCGCGATCTCGCCGACCAGGGAGAGCCCTGCAGCCGTCTCGATCAGCGCGATCAGCCGCACCGGCGCCGTCCGGCCCGCCGCACGCTCGGCGCCGTCGAGCAGCCGATCGGCGAACGCGAGGTCATGCGGATGCTCGACCTTGGGCAGCACCGCGGTGACCTCGCGGCGCTCGCTCGCGGCAAGGGCGACCAGGTCGTCATGGCACCACGGCGACCCGATCGCGTTGACCCGCACCGCCACCGCGCCGGCCCCCCACTGCCCCGCGAGCGCCGAGACGACGGCGCCCCGCGCCTCCTCCTTCAGCGCCGGGACGACGGCGTCCTCGAGGTCGACGACCACCTCGTCCGCGACCAGCGTCGCGCCCTTGGCGAGCTTCGCCGCGGGCGCCGCGGGGACGACGAGACAGGCGCGACGGCGACTCACGCCGCCCACTGTACGCGCCGCCCACGGGAGTTCGTGATGCTCGTGCGGTCGCCGACCAGCCCCGCACCCGTGAGGGCGATGCTGTTGCCATCGGGAGACCAGGTCGGGACCGCACTCCCGAGGCAGTTTGCGGGTTCCTGGCGTTTCAGTTCCCCAGCCGCCCCAGTTCCCGGCTGCCACGTACTACCAGTAGCCATACCGCCGGCGCCGCGAGCGCGCACAGCAGCAGCGCCGGCACGGCCGCCTGGGAGTACTGAGACACCGAGGTGGCGGTCCACACCTCCGTGGCCAGGGTGTCGAAGCCGATCGGGCGCAGTACCAGCGTGGCAGGCAACTCCTTGAGTGTGGACAGGAGCACGAGGGTCGCGCCGGCGAGCAGCCCCGGGGCCACGACGGGCACGGTCACGGTGGCCAGCGTATGGGTGGGCCCGCGGCCCAGGCCGCGCGAGGCCTCCTCGAGCCGGGGCTCCGCCCGGGCCAGCGCCGCGCTGGTGCCGGCCAGCGCCTGCGGGAAGAACCGCACGATGTACGCCGTCACGAGCAGGGCAAGCGACTGGTAGACCACCGGTGCGTGTCGCGCCGCGAAGAACACGAACGCGAGCGCGGCGACGATGCCTGGAAGTGCGTTGGCGCCGTAGCCGACGCGCTCCAGCGCGAGAGTCCATCCTCGCCTATAGCGGGCGGCCAGGACCGCCACGGGCAGCGCCGCCAGCGTCGTGAGCGCAGCCGCTGCCACCGCCACCAGCAACGAGTTCAGGGTGGCGGCCGCCACCCCCTCCAACGACGGCGTCCGGCGCATCAGCCAGAGGACCAGCACGCACACCGGCAGCACGAGCCCCATGCCCGCGACCGCCCCGCAAAAAGCGAGAGCCGGCACGCGCATCCGCCCCAGCGGCACGAGGGCCGCCGAGCGGACGGTGCGCCCGCCGCTGGGGGCGACCGGTATCCGGGCGCGTGCTCGCTGCTCGGCCACCAGCACCAGCACGGTGAGCCCGACGAGGACGAGCGCCAGCACGGCGGCCGGTTCGCGGTCAAAGGCCCCTCGGTACTGGAGATAGACCGCTTGGGTGAGCGCCTCTGCGCGCATCAGCGACACGACGCCGAAGTCCGCGAGCGTGTAGAGCGCCACGAGCAGCGCCCCCGCCCCGATCGCGGGGCGCAGCAGCGGAAGCGTCACCTCGCGGAAAACCTGGCCCGGCCGACGCCCGAGGCCCCGGGCGGTCTCCTCCAGGGCAGGGTCCGTCCGCCGCAGCGCGGCGACGCAGAGCAGGAACACGAACGGGTAGGTGGCCAGGACGAGCGCGAGCAGGGCGCCGGAGAATCCTTCGAGCGCCGGGAGACCCAGGAGTCCGCCGGGCCCGGAGACGGCGAGCAGGGCCAGCGCCAGCACGTAGGAGGGCAACACGAGCGGCAGCGCCAGCGCCACCGCCCAGAAGCGCCGGGCCGGCAGGTCCGTGCGCGTGACGAGAAACGCAGCCGGCACGCCCACCAGCACGGCGCCCGCGGTGACCGCCGTCACCAGCGCCACCGTCTTCGCGATCAGCAGCCAGGTGCGTGGACGCTCGAGCACGCTCCACGCGTCGGGTCCCGCACCGGCCACGCGCACCACGAGGTAGGCGAGCGGGAGGCATACGAGCCCCACCGCGGCGACGCCGAGGGTGGAGAGCACCCACGGCGGCCGGCGGTCGCTCACGTCGTGAAGCCGAGTTCGTCGAGCAGCTCGAGCGTGGAGCGCAGCTTGTCGCCGAGCAGGCCCAACTCGACCTGTGGCCCGACGACCTCCTCCAGCGGCGGCACGCCGGCGGGGCGCCTGACGCCCTCGATCAGCGGGTACTCGGCGGTGCGCTCGGAGAAGTAGCGCTGGGCGTCGCGGGAGACCAAGAAGCGGGCGAAACGCTCGGCGTTCCTTCTGTCGTCGGTGGTCTCGAGGATGCCCACCCCGGCGGCGTTGATCAGCGATCCGGGATCGCCCCTCGCCGGAAAGTGGTTGGCGGCCGCGAGGCTTGGATCCTCGCGCTTCAGCTCGTAGAGGTAGTAGTGGTTCACGAGGCCCAGCTCTATCTCGTCCTGCCCGACCGCCTCCACCGTCTGGATGTTGTTGTCATAGAGACGCGGCTCGTTGTCCTTCATGGCCTCCAGCCACCGGCGCGTGCGCTCGTCGCCCACCTCGGCCCGCATGGCCGAGACGAAAGCCTGAAATGACGCGTTGGGCGGCGCGAGGCCGACCTTGCCCTTCCAGCGCTCGTCGGTCAGATCGAACACGGAGTCGGGCACTTCTGAGTCCTCGAACTTGTCCGTGTCGTAGACGATCACGCGCGCGCGCCCCGACACCCCGGCCCATCGACCCTCGGGATCGCGAAATCGGTCGGGCACCGCGTCCAGCACCGGCCGCGGCATCGCGGCGAGGTTGTTCTCGACTGCTCCCAGCGCGCCGGCGTCCTGGCTGAAGAAAACGTCGGCCGGCGAGTTGTCTCCCTCCTCGGCGATGGTCGCAGCGAGCTCCGCGGAGTCGCCGTAGCGCACGTCGACCCCTAGGCCGCTCTCGCGCTCGAAGCGGTCGATCAGGTCGCCCACCAGCTCCTCGTTGCGCCCCGAGTAGATCGTCAGGTCCGCTCCCGAGCCCCCTCCCGGCCCACACCCGGGCAGCGCGACCAGGGCGACGGCCGCCGCGACTGCAAAGGCCGCGCGCCTCACGGCCGGTCGAACGAGGTGACCCGGCCCTCGTGCAGGCGGACCCGCACCCGAGAGCCGAGCGGCACCTCCTCGTTCGAGGGCCGCTGGGCCGCCAGCAGCGTGCCATCGGCCAACCGCACTCGGTAGAGAACGTCGTGACCGAGAAAAGTGCGACCCACGACCTCGGCGGCCCCGCCAGGATCGATCTCCAGGCCGACGAGCTCCGGCCGCACCAGCACCTCCCCCGAGGCGCCAACCCGCTCGCCGCCCTCGAACCCGCTCGCCAATTGAGCCGGCACCAGGTTCGAGGCTCCGACGAAGCGAGCACACCAGCGATCGGCAGGCGTGAAGTAGAGATCCTCCGGCCGCCCGCACTGGAGGACCTCGCCGTCACGCATGAGCGCGATGCGGTCGGCCAGGGTGAAAGCCTCCTCGCGGTCGTGAGTGACGAGCACGACCGTGACGCCCTCAGCGCGCAAGACGCGGGCCAGCTCTCCGCGCATCTCCGCGCGCAGCAGCGCGTCGATCGCGCTCCACGGCTCGTCGAGCAGCACCAGGCCGGGCCGCGGCGCAAGGGCGCGCGCCAACGCCACTCGCTGCTGCTGGCCGCCCGACAGCGTGCCGGGCGAACGCGATCCGAGCCCCGTGAGGCCCACCAGCTCGAGCAGCTCATCCACTCGCGAACCTCGCTCCCGGCGCGGCAGCCCGAAGGCGATGTTGGAGGCAACGTCGAGATGCGGGAAGAGCGCGTAGTCCTGGAAGACCATGCCCACCGCGCGGCGCTCGGGCGCGACATAGACGCCCGGACCGGCCACCACGCGGCCATCGACCTCCACGCGACCGCCGTCCGGCCTTTCGAACCCTGCGGCCACCCTGAGCGCGGTTGTCTTGCCGCACCCACTCGGCCCGAGGAGCGCTACGACCTCGCCCGCCGCGACCTCAAGCGAGGCGTCGTCCAGAGCGACGGTGGGCCCGAACCGCTTGGTGACGGAGTCGAATCGGAGCATCGTCCTAGGGAACCCTAACTGCTTAGGCAACCCTAACGCTACGGCTCCACCGCGCGCGTGATGTCACCGCTCGCAGAGGCGAACAGCAGCTCGCCCTCGGAGTCGACGCCGATGTGGGTGAGCTGCTGCTGGCGGGCACGCTCGCGCCGCACGTCACCGGCACCGTGGCCAGGTTTGGGCTCGAGGCTCCAGATGGCGCCTGTGCAGAAGTCGCCGTAGACGTAGCGTCCCGCCAGCTCGGGCAGCCGCGTCCCCCGGTAGACGACGCCGCCGGTGATCGAACAGCCGTCGGCGTGGGTGTACTCGGCCGCGGGGAACACCAGCTCGCCGCTCGTGTCGAGGCTTGCGTCCGGCAGACGCAGGCTTCCCTCGTACGCCGGCCAGCCGAGGTTCTTCGGCGGCTCGTCGGGCTCGAGCGCCACACGGTTGACCTCTTCAACGCCGTCCTGGCCGACATCGCCGATCCAAACGTCGTTGAGCCCCGCGTCAAACGAGAAGCGCCACGGGTTGCGCAGGCCGTAGAGCTCGACCCGCCAACTCGGCCGGCCGCCGGAATCGACATCGGCGGAGATGAGCTTGCCGAGCAGGGTCTCGGTGTCCTGGGCGTTGTCGTGGGGGTCAAGGGCGCCGCCCCCGTCCCCGAGCCCGAGGTAAAGCCGCCCGTCGGGGCCGAAAGCCAGCTGGCCGCCGTTGTGGTTCTCCTCCGGTTGATCGACGAAGAGCAGCTCACGCCGCCCGCCGACGCCGAGCGTGAACTCGGCCACGCGGGTGTCACCTCGGCGGTCGGTCCAGTGCAGGTAGAGCCTCCGGTTCCGAGCGAAGTCAGGGTGAAAGGCCAAACCCAGCAACCCCTGCTCGGCCCCCGTGACGACCTCGTGGCGCAGGTCGATCAGGGTTCTGGCACGGCCTCCTCGGCCCAGGCGGACGAGGCGCCCGGGCTGCTCGAGCACGTACAGGTTGCCGTGGTCGCCGGGTGCCGCGCCCACGTAGGTAGGCCGCACGAGACCGGACGCCACCCGCCGCAGCGCGAAGTGCGCCGTCGTGCCCGACTCGCGCGCGGCCGGCACGCCCGCGTCGCTTTGGGCCGTCTCGTTGCCGTCGCCGCAGCCGGCGGCAAACGCCAGGCACGCGAACAGCGGGATGGCACAGGCGGGCGACCTCATCGCGCGCGAGAGCCTATTAGGGTTTCCTAACTTGCGCCCCCTCGTTCCCCTGTCGCTGGTCGTAAGCGCCCTCTCGCTCGCCGTCGTCCCGGCGGCTCCGGGATACGACCCGTGGATGTGGCTGCTGTGGGGCCGCGAGCTGATGGGCGGCGGCCTCGACACGGCGGAGGGCCCAGCCTTCAAGCCGCTCCCGGTGGCCGTGTGCACGCTGCTGGCGCCGCTCGGGCCTGCAGCTCCGACCGCCTGGCTGATCATCGCGCGCGCCGGCGTGCTGGCGGCGGTGGCGTTGGCCGCCCTGCTCGCCCACCGCCTGGCC
>JACCSF010000159.1 GCA_013813135.1 Thermoleophilaceae bacterium
CATCAGGGCCGGCAGGCCCGCCGGCAGCGGCGGCAGGGGCGCCGCGAGACCGGCCTGAGGCTCGTCGCCGCAGAGCAGGCCGTTGAGTGCCGCGCGCACGTCCGGCAGCCCCGGCCAGTAGCGCCCCGCGCCAGCCTTCGGCCCTGCCTGGAGCGTGCGGTCGAGCGCGTGCAGGGGCTCGATTCCGGCCTCCTCGAAGCGGCTGAACAGCTCGGCCGGCGCCCACGGGTGCACCATCACGTCGGCGGCGAGCCGGTACGGCACGGCCCGCTCCGCTCCGGGGGCGGTGCTCCAGAGCCGCGGCCATTCGAGCGAGTACAGCCCGAGGGCCTCCAGCGCCACCACGGCCCCCGGGCGGGCGTGGCGCGCGATGTCGTCCAACAGCCGCCGCAGCTCGGCCGGCTCGAGGTGGGAGGCGACGCCGAAGAACCCGAGGTACAGGTCGAACGGCCGCGGTTCCAAGGGCCCGAGGCCGTTGCGCAGGTCGCGTGCGAGGCACGGCAGCGACGCGGCTGCCGGCTCGAGGTCCAGGCCCAGGTAGCGCGTGACCCGGTCGCCGCCGAGGCGGCCCGCCAGGCCGTCGCCACAGCCGAGCTCGAGCAGGGCTCCGCCGCCCGCGCGGTCGAGCAGCGACGGCACCAGCAGACCGAGCAGGCGCTCCTCGAAGGCGCCTCGCACGGCGTCGTGACCCTGCCTGAGATACGGCCGGGCCGCGGCCTTGCGCACTGCCATGGCGCGTCACCCTAGAGGCGCTGTTGCGGCCCCGAAAAGGGTTCGGGGCCGTCACGTAAGGGACCTGAAATCTCCGTGGAGTCCAATCCGGGGTGTGCGGCGATGCGCGTTCGTGTGCCTGTTCGGATTGGTTCTGACCGCCTGCGGCGGCTCGGGGTCCGGGCTGGCGCCAGCGGCCGAGCCCGCGCATTCGCCGCCGCTCGAGACCAACCCCGCCGGGCGCGTCGTCGAGGTGGGGAACAAGCCGGAGGGGCTCGTCTTCGACCCGCGCACCGGGCTGCTGGCAGTGGGCCTCGCGAACCCCGACGAGCTCGCCCTGGTCGACGGGCGCAGCGGCCGGGTCGTGCGCAGGGTGGCGTTGCCGGAGTCGCCGCGTCACCTCGACCTGGCGCGTCCCGGCGGACCGGTGCTGGTGCCTGCGGAACGGGCCGGGCTGCTGGTGGAGGTGAGGCTGCCGCGTGGGCGCATGAGAGCGATCCGGGTGGGGGACCATCCTCATGACGCCACGGCCGGCGGCGGGCGGGAGTTCGTCGGCAACGAACGCGGCCACACGCTCTCGGTGATCGAGGGCGGGCGCCAGGCGCGCGTGCTGGACGCGCCGGTGGGCCCCGGCGGCGTGGCCGCCACGAAAGGCGGGCTCGTCGCGGTGGTGGGCGTGCGCTCGCGCACGCTGGAGCTCTTCGACGGGCGCGCCCTGCGCTCGATCGATGAGATCGACGTCGGACTCGGGGCAACCCATGTGATCGCGCGCGGCTCGCGCTTCTTCGTCGTGGACACGCGCGGCGACGCGCTGCTCGAGGTGCTCACGAGTCCGCTACGCGTGCACAGGCGCACCCACCTTGCCGGCTCCCCCTACGGCATCGCCTTCGACGGGCGCCGACGGCGGTTCTGGGTTACGCTCACGGCGCTCAACCGGGTGGCGGAGCTCACCGACCGGCGCCTACTGCGGACCTTCCCCACGGTGCGCCAGCCGAACTCGGTCGCGGTGGACCCGGCGACCGGCCGCGTATTCGTAGCGAGCCGCAAGGACGGGACGCTGCAGATCCTCGATCCGCCGCCGTACCGGGGCTGAGGACGGGCCGTGGTCGCCTTACGGTCGCCTTACGAGCCCCGCCGCCACCCTTGTGCGCGCCGCCGCCGGCGGCATCCTGCGCGCTCATGAGGCGATTTCCGCGACTGCCGGCGGTCGGTCCCTTGCGCGAGGGGTTCTGGCGCAGCCCCCTGCGCGGCCCGTGGCTTGCCTCGCTGCTGAGCTCGGCCCTGCTGCCGCTGATAGCGGTATGCGCCGTCACCGGCTTCATCTCGCACCTCGCCTACCAGCCGCAGCTCGGCTCCAACGCCATCTTCAACGGGCCGGGGCCCGGCAACGGATTCGACCTTTACGGCCTGGGCTGGCCGACCAGTCCCGCGTGGCTCTACGCGGCGACGCAGGGGTTGCACGTCGTCTCGGGAATCGCCGCGATTCCGATCTTACTGGCCAAGCTCTGGACGGTCCTACCCAAGCTGTTCGAGAACCCGCCGGTGCTGTCGGTGGCGCACGCGCTCGAGCGGCTCAGCCTGGTCCTGCTGGTCGGCGGCGGGCTGTTCACGATCGCCACCGGCGTCATCAACATCCAGCTCTGGTACCCGTTCGGCTTTCCGTTCGTCCCGGCGCATTACTACGGGGCGATCCTGTTCGTAGCCGCGCTCGTCCTCCACGTCGCGCTGAAGCTGCCGCTGATGTTGCGGGTGTTCCGCGAACGCGGCTGGTTGCGGCCGCTGCGCGACGACCTCGCGCACACCCGCCCGGAGCCGGGCGTCCCGGGCGTCGTGACGAGCGCCCCGGCCGCAGCGGCGGCGCCCACCCTCACTCGCCGCGCGCTCGTGGCGGGAGTGGGGGCGTCGTCGGTCGGGCTGGGAGCGATGGCGGCGGGGCAGGTCGTGGGCGGGCCGTTGAACGACCTCGCGTTGCTCGCGCCGCGCGGCCGGCGCGGCGCCGGGCCGAACGCCTTCCCGGTCAACAAGACCTTCGCCGCGGTGGGGATCCCGCGCGACCGCGTCGGCTCCGGCTGGCGGCTGGAGCTGCGGGGCGGCGGCGCGTCGCCAACCCGGCTCGGCCGGGCTGAGCTGCTGGGCATGCCGCAGACCCACGCCACACTGCCGATCGCGTGCGTCGAGGGCTGGAGCACGACCCAGCACTGGACCGGGGTGCGCCTGCTCGAGCTCGCCCGGCTGGCCGGGGTCGAGGATCCGGAGACGCTGGAGGTGCGCTCGCTGCAGCCGCACGGGCGGCTCGCGCGCGTGACGCTCAACCGCGGCCAGGTCCAAGACGACCATGCGCTGCTGGCGCTGCGGGTGAACGGCGTGGACCTGTCGCTCGATCACGGCTACCCGGCGCGCGTGATCGTGCCGGCGCTGCCGGGGGTGCACTGCACGAAGTGGGTCGGAGAGCTGGTGTTCGCGTGATCGCGTTCCGGCGGGAGTACGGCGCCGGTCCGGTTCACCTGCTGGCCGTCCTGACGAGCTTCGCCATCGCCGCCTACGCGCTATCGCGCGTCTTCGACCTCGCCCGCGAGCCGGCGCGCGTCGGGCTGTGGCTGGTCGGTGCGATCGTCGCGCACGACCTGGTGCTGTTCCCGCTGTACGCGCTGCTGGGCGTGATCGCCGCGGGGGCGATCGTGCCAGAGGCGCGCCGCAGCCGGCTGCGGATCGCGGCGCTCAACCACGTGCGTGTGCCGGCGCTGCTGGCCGGGCTCCTGCTGCTGGTGTGGTTCCCGGTGATCGCGGCCAAGGCGCCGCGCACCTTCATGCGCTCGACCGGCCAGGAGGTCGGCGTCTACCTCGATCGCTGGCTGCTGGTCACGGCCGTGCTCTTCACCGCGTCCGCGCTGCTGTTCGCCCTGCGGGTGCGCCGGCTTGCGCGAGAGCCCTAACGAGAGCCTTACGTCGGCCCCGCGGGCCGTTCGCCGGTGCCACAATCGCCCCGATGGCCAGTCGTGGCTCCATCCTCGTCGTCGACGACGAGCCGACGATCGCCGATGTCGTGTCGCGCTACCTCGAGCGCGCCGGCTACACGGCACGCACGGCGGCGGACGGACCGGCCGCGCTGCGCAGCGCCGGTGAGGAGCGCCCGGACCTGGTGGTGCTCGACCTGATGCTGCCCGGCATGGACGGCCTCGAGGTGATGAGCCGGCTGCGCGACTACGGGGAGGGGCCGCGCGTGTCGGTGATCCTGCTGACCGCGAAGGGGGAGCACTCGGACCGGATCGTCGGCCTGCGCCTTGGGGCCGACGACTACGTGGTCAAGCCGTTCTCGCCGGTCGAGCTGGTGGCGCGCGTGGACGCCGTGCTCAGGCGGACCGAGGGCCCGCCCGAGCTGGAGGAGCCGGTGTCCTTCGAGGAGCTCGAGGTCGACCCCCGCGCCCGCCGGGTGATGGTGCGCGGCGAGGAGGCCCAGCTGACCGTGCGCGAGTTCGACCTGCTGCTCCACTTCGTGCGCCACCCGGGGCAGGTGTTCTCCCGCGATCAGCTGATGGACGCCGTGTGGCAGTACAACTTCTACACCGACACCTCCACGGTGACGGTCCACATGCGGCGGCTGCGGTCGAAGGTCGAACGCGACCCATCGCAACCGCGCTGGCTGCAGACCGTGTGGGGCGTGGGCTACCGGTTCCAGCCGTGAGGCTGCTCGCGGGCCTGGGCGGCCTGTTGATCGCGGCGGTCGCCGCCGGGCTGCTGTTCGGCCTCGTCTACTCGCCCCACGACGGCCTGCTCATGGCCGCCTATCTGGTCGTGTGCGGCGGCTGCGTGGTGGCCGCGGTCGAGCTCCTCAAGCGGCGGCGGCGCCACGCGCGGTCGCTGGCGCGGCAGCTCGCGACCGGCGTCGGCGCGAGCGTCGGGCTGACCATGGTGGGGGTGGGGGTGATCGCGCTGTTCATGTTCATCTCACCGCACGACGGGCTGACGATGGCCGTGCTGCTGCTGCTGGCGGGCGCCCTCGGCACGTACTCGGTCTGGGCGCTGTCGCAAGGGCCGCTCGACGACCTCCACGCCGTACGCGACGGCCTGCGCGCGGTCGGGGACGGACGGCGCGACGTCGCGATCAGCACCGGTGCGCGCGACGAGCTGGCCGAGCTCGCGGACGCCGCGACTCGCATGGTCGTCCAGCTCGCGGAGCGCGAGGCCGAGCGGGACGCGGCCGAGAAGGGCCGGCGCGACCTCGTGGCCGCGGTCTCGCACGACCTGCGCACGCCGCTCACCTCGCTGCGGCTGCTGTCGGAGGCGATCGAGTCGGACCTCGTGGACGCCGCGACGCGGCGCGACTACCTCGAGCAGATGTCGGGGCACATACGCTCGCTGTCGGCTCTGATCGAGGATCTGTTCGAGCTGTCGCGCCTCGAGGCCGGCGACATCCAGTGGTCCATGCAGCAGGTCAGCCTCGACGAGCTGGTGGCCGAGACCGTCGAGGCGATGCGCGCGCAGGCGGACGCCAAACGAGTCAGCGTGGCGGCGACGGTGCCGGCCGGCATCGACCCGGCCCGCGCCGACCCCGAGCGGCTCCAGCGGGTGCTGTTCAACCTGATCCAGAACGCAATCCGCCACACCCCGGCGGACGGAAGCGTGACGGTGCTCGCCGAGCCCTGCGGCAAGGGTGTAGAGCTCGAGGTCGCCGACACGGGCGAGGGGCTTTCGGAGGAAGACCGCGGCCGGGCCTTCGATCCCTTCTACCGCGGCGGCAACGGCAAGGCGCGCTCGCCCGGCGGCAGCGGGCTCGGCCTGGCCATCTGCCGGGCGATCGTGGAGGCCCACGGCGGCGAGATCTGGTTCGCGGACTCGCCGACCGGCACGCGCGTGCGCTTCAGCCTGCCGAACGCCTGAGGCCGAAGCGGCGGGGGGGGCCGCGGGGGGCTAGCTACTTGCCCCGGAAATAGTCGCTGACCGGCGGGGCGGTTCCGTCCGCCTCGACGGCCAGTATTTGCCCTGCAAAGCGGCTATTTCGGGGGTGGAGATGCTGCGGTTGGCGGGTGGTCAGGTGGAGTCGCTGTTCGACGATGCGCTGCCGGTTGAGGTGCGCGAGCTGCCGGAGGACCTG
>JACCSF010000160.1 GCA_013813135.1 Thermoleophilaceae bacterium
TGCGCAGCCGGCCGAGCCGGCTGCTTGCGGCTAAGGTGCCGCGCGGTGGAGCACGCTGACACCGCCCAACTGGCCGCGGTCGGCGGCGCGCTCGGCTCGGTCCTGCTCCTGCTGGCGCGCGGGCGGCTCACGCTGCTGGGCGGCCTGGCCCTGCTGGCGGCGGCCGAGGCGGGTCTGGCGCTGTCGCTCGGCGACACCTCGCTGGACAAGCTGACCAGCGCGGCCGGCGCCGCGGCCGCGCTAGCGGGCGTTCTGCTGCTCGCGGGAGCTGCCGCGTTACTGGCGTGGCGGCCCGCGCTGGTGCCGGTTGCGGTGCTACTGGCTGCGCCGTTCCGGCCGCCGCTCGACTTCTCCAGCTCCAACCGCTTCCTCGTGTCGATCGCCGAGGACGGCCGGCTCGGCAGGTTGCTGCCGCTCTACTTCGTGCTGGCCGCCGCGACCGTGGCGCTCGGCTGGCGGTCGCTGAGGGGCCGGCCGGTGCGGGCGCTGCCGTCGCCGATCGCGCTTCCCGCGGCGGCCTTCTTCGCGCTGGCGTTCCTGTCGCTGCTGTGGGCCGACGACGTGGAGGCCGGCGCCAACCTGCTCACGTTCTTCACACTGCCGTTCGCGGCGCTGCTCGCGACCGTAGCTCGCGCTGACTTCCCCGATCGGGTGCCGCGGGCGCTCGCGGCGGCGGGGCTGGCGCTGGCCTCGCTGTTCGCCGTGGTGGGACTCTGGCAGGTGGCCACCCACAAGCTGTTCTTCTACGCGCCCAACCTGGCGGTGTCGAACGCCAACACCGACTACTTCCGCGTCACCTCTCTGTTCGGCGATCCGAGCCTTTACGGGCGCCACGTGGTGCTCGGCATCGGGGTGGCCCTGTCGCTGCTGGCGGCAAACCGATGGCGCACCTGGCCGCTGATCGGGCTGATCGTGCTGATGTGGGCGGGGCTGCTGTTCTCCTACTCGCAATCCAGCATGGCGGCCCTGCTGCTGGTCACCCTCGCGCTCGGGCTCCTGACGGGCGACCGGCGCGTGCGGATGGCGGTGGGCGCCCTGGCACTTGTCGCGGCGCTGGTGGCCGCGGCCTTCGTGGCCGTGGAACTGATCGACGGCGAGTCGTTGAACCACATCACGAGCGATCGCACAGAGCGGGTGGAGGACACGGCGCGCGTGATCGAGGACGACCCCCTGTTGGGCGTCGGCATCGGCGGCCAGCCGCGCGCCAGCCGCGAGCTGGTCGGCAGCGACCGCCCGACGCCCAACTTCGTCTCGCACACGACGCCGCTGACCGTGGCCGCGGAGCTGGGGCTGATCGGGGTGGCGCTCTACGTCTGGCTGCTCGTCGGCGGCGCGCGCGTGATCGAGCACGTGCGCCGCCGCGACCTGGCGCTCGGCCTCGCCCTGGCCGCCTCCTTCGCGGCGCTGTTCGTGCACGCCCTCTCGTACAGCGGGTTCCTGGAGGATCCGATCACCTGGCTGGTGCTCGCGGTCGGGGCGGGGTGGCTCTCGTGGCAGCAGGATCAGCAGACGGCCCCCGAGCGCGCCCGGCGGCGGGCGGCCGCGAGCACGTGACGGAGGATCGCGAGAGCCTCAGCCCGGGCGGCGCGTGGGCGCTGATCGGCGTCCTGTTCGCGCTCGTGGCGATCACGTTGCCCGAGCTCGGGTCGGACCCCTGGCATTTCCGGCCGGGCGCGGTGGATCCCCAGGGGCCTCTGGCGCCGCTGGTGCGGGCGGCCGGCGAGGAGTGGGACCTCGGCATCCCACGGGCGTCCTGCTTCCTGGCCGCGCTGCTGTGCGGGGCGGCCGCGCTGCTGCTGATCGCGCGGCCGCGGGCCTTGTCCAAGCGACTTGCCGTGGCGCTGGTCCTGGCCGTCGGCCTGCTGCTGACGGCCCCCGCCACGCTGCTGCAGCTCGGCCTGCGCGATTCCACGGCGCCGTGGTTCTTCACGAACGACTCGACCTACCAGATCGAGCAGGGCGGCGACCTGCTGCTCGACCTCGACAACCCGTACGGCCACGACTACCGCAAGTCCGGGCTGGAGCGCTTCTACACGCGCGACGGCAGCGTGTCCGAGCGCGTGCGCGAGCGGGAGGTGGCGCTCGAGCACTTCGCCTACTTCCCCGGCGCGATCGTCACGGCGGCGGTGTGGCGGCTGCTGCCCGACCCTTTCGACGACTACCGGCTGCTCGTGCTGGTGTGCAACCTGCTGATGCTCGCCGCCGCGCTCGCCTTCCGCGGCCCGCTCTCGGTACGGCTGGCATTGGGCGCGCTGCTCGTGTGCAGCCCGATCGCGGTGCGCTCGGCGTGGTTCGGGCAGAACGACGCCCCCAGCCTGCTGCTGCTCGTGCTCGCGTTCGCACTTGTCAGCCGGCGGCGCTTCGGGTGGGCCGCCGCGACCCTGGCCGCGGCGATCCTGCTCAAGCAGTTCTCGCTCGTGGCGGCGCCCTTCCTGGCCCTGATGATCTGGCAGATGGGGACCGACCGCGAAGAGCGCAAGCGGGCGGTGCTCGCCTTCGTCGGGGTGCTGGCGGCTGGGATCATCCCCTTCCTGATCGTCGACCCGGTCGCGTTCTACGAGGACACGATCCGCTACGGCGCCGGCACCTACCGCATCGTCGGGTACGGCCTGTCGGCGATCCTCGTGCGAACGGGGATAGTGGCCGACCGCGAGGCCGCCTACCCGTTCGGCCTGATCGCGCTGAGCACCTGGGTGCCGCTGACCGTCTGGCTGCTGCTGGCCCAGCGGCGGTCGCGCGAGGTGTGGATCGGAGCTGCGGGTTTCGCGATCTCGATCCTGTGGCTGATGTTCATCGGCCGGACGTTCAACAATTACTACCTCGTGTGGCCGATGACCGGCGCGGTCATCGCCGCGCTTCTCGCTTGCGCTTCCGGCCTGCCCGCGCGTCCTCCCGCGCCGCCGCCGACCCCCGCGGCGCGAGCGCGTACTCCTGCGCCTGGCCCGTGATGTAGATGCGCTCCTCGTCGGCCACCACGGGGTTCGCGTACTTGCCGTCGCGGAAGTGCCACACGGTCTTGCCGTCGCGCGCCCTCACGGCGTAGGTCGAGTCCGGCCCGCGGGCCACCGCGCGAGCGGCCGCCGAGCCGCAACTCGAGCACACCGAGTAGTACACGAGCCCGTCGATCACCGTCGGCGCCCCGTGCACCGCCCCGTGCGCGTCGGTCTGCCAGATCGTGTCGCCCGTCGCCGCGTCCAGCGCGTAGAACTTGCCGTCGTAGGTGCCGACGAACACGCGCCGCTCGTATACCGCGGCGGCACCGTAGATGTAAGTGCCCAGCGGGCGCGCCCACAGCAGCTTCCCGCTCTTCGCGCCGAACACGTACATCGTCCCGTCCGTATTGCCGAGATAGACGCGCCCATAGGCGACCGTCGGCGTGGCGTACCAGAACTCGCGCGAGCCGAACTTCGATTGCGACTGGGCGCTCCACAACAGCCGGCCCGTGCGCGCGCTCAATGCGTAGAGCGTGCCGCCGTCGGAGGCGATGAAGATGCGCCCCTTCCAGTAGGCGGCCGAGGTGTTGACCTGGTCGTCGGCCTGGAAGCTCCAGATCTTCCTGCCGGTGTCGGCGTCGATCGCGTAGACGTTGTGGTCCCACGAGCCGACGTAGAGGCGCCCGTTCTTGAGCAGCGGCGACGACTCGATCGGCGCCGTCTTGAAGCGCCAGCGCTCGCGGCCCGTGTCGGCGTCCCAGGCGACCAGGAAGCCGTTCGCGCCGCCCTGGTCCTGCAGGCACTCCACCGGGTGCATGTACGACTGGTAGACGACGCCCTTGCCGATCGTCGGCGACGAGGCGGCGCAGCGATTCAAGCTCTTGCGCCACTCGACCTTGCCGGTCTGAGCGTCGAGCGCGAAGAACAGACCCTTCTGCTGTGCCACGTAGACGCGCCCGTACCCGACCGAGGGCGGGAACTCGAGCGTGTCGTGGGCGTCGATCTTCCAGAGCTGCCGGTAGGGCGGCCGGTGGTCGTAGGGCGAGATGTGCTGCCGCGCGGCGTCGTAGCCGTAGGTGGGCCAGGGGCGCGGGTTGCGCTTGGCCGGGGGCGGCTCGGGCTTCGGCTCCTCGGTCGTCACGAACTCCTCGCCGGCCGAGCCGCGCTTCTCGATCGGCTCCTTCTCCTTCTCGTAGGCGTACACGCCTATGGCCACCGCCAGGGCTGCGACTAGCGCGGCGCCCACGATCAAGCGTCGTCGTGTCACCGGGGGCAGGCTAGCTACTTGCCCCGGAAATAGTCGCTGGCCGGTGGGGCGGTTCCGTCCGCCTCGGCGGCCAGTATTTGCCCTGCAAAGCGGCTATTTCGGGGGTGGAGATGCTGCGGTTGGCGGGTGGTCAGGTGGAGTCGCTGTTCGACGATGCGCTGCCGGTTGAGGTGCGCGAGCTGCCGGAGGACCTG
>JACCSF010000165.1 GCA_013813135.1 Thermoleophilaceae bacterium
GGACGGTACCTTCGCGCTGCGCCCGCGCGTGCGGGCGGCCCGCGCGGTTCGCTTCCTGCGCATCCACGCGGTGGTTCGCGGCGTCGGCCGCTCCCGCAGCATCCGCCTGAAGCTGCACGAACGCTAGGCCCGCGGGCCGCCGCGGCTAGGCTGCGCAGGCTGGTGACCGCCCGCCACGGCATCTTCGTCGCTCCCTTCGAGGAGCTCGCCGAGCCGCGCCTGGTCGCGGAGCTCGCCGCGCGGGCCGAGGCACGCGGATGGGACGGCTTCTTCGTGTGGGACCACGTGGCGTACCGCGAGCCGGTGCGCGCGGTGGCCGACCCGTGGGTGACGCTGGCCGCGGTGGCGATGGCCACTGAGCTGCTCGTGATCGGACCGCTCGTCACCCCGCTCCCGCGCCGGCGCCCGCATCAGCTGGCCCGCGAGACGGCCACCCTGGACCGCCTCAGCCACGGGCGGCTGGTGCTCGGGGTGGGCATCGGCAGTGACCGCACCGGCGAGTTCGACCCGGACCGCTTCGGGGAAGAGGGCGACCCGCGGGCGCGTGCCGTGCTGCTCGACGACGGGCTCGAACGCCTGCGCTCCTACTGGGAGGGCGAGTTCGAGCCGCGACCGGTCCAGCGTCCGCGCATCCCGGTCTGGGTGGCCGCCCGCTGGCCGCGTCGCCGCCCGCTGGCCCGCGCGGCCCGCTGGGACGGCCTGTTCCCGATCGACCTGCCCGGCCCCGAGGCGCTGGCCGAGCTGGCGGCCGAGACTCGCGCCCTGCGCGATACGCCGGACCCATTCGACCTCGTCGTGACCAACCCGGCCGGTACCGACCCGGCCCCCTGGATCGAAGCCGGCGCCACGTGGTGCCTCACGGGCTTCGGCCCCCAGCCGACGGCAGCCGAGGTGGGCGAGGCGATCGACGTCGGCGCGCCGCGAGCGTGAATCGCCAGGCGGCCTCGGAGAGAGCCGGCTCCGCCCCCGCCGTGTCTGCCTCCTGCGCCGCCTCCACAGCCGGGCTCGACCGCAGCACGGTCGTGGCGATGACCAGCGCCAGGGCGACCAGGCTCGCCGCGACGATGAACGCAAGGTGGAAGCCGCCCGTGAGCGCGGACGCCGTGGACTCGCCGTCGGCGAGCAGGCTGTCCGTGCGCGTGGTCGAGAGCGTCGCCAGCACCGCGAGACCGAGCGCGCCGCCCACCTGCAGGCTCGTGTTGACGAGCCCGGACGAGAGGCCCGAGTCGCTCTGGGTCGCGCCCGACATGGCCAGCGTCATCAGCGACGGGAACGAGAGGCCCGCCCCGATGCCGAGCAGGAACATGACGGGCAGCACGTCAACGGCGTAGCTGCCGTCCACCGGCGCCCTGGCGAACAGCGCCAGGCCGGCGACTATCAGCGCGAGGCCGGGGAGCAGGGTCGCCTTCGCGCCGAAGCGAATGTTCAGGCGGGCCGAGAACCCGAGCGACAGCACGCCGATCGACAGACTGACGGGCAGGAACGCCACCCCCGTCTCGATCGGGTCGTAGCCGAGCACCCGCTGCAGGTAGAGGACGCCCAGGAAGAACATCCCGAACAGCCCCGCGACCATCAGGATCTGGACCGCGTTGGCCCCGCTCACGTTGCGGAAGCGGAAGATGCGCAGCGGCATCAGCGGCGTGCCCGCGGTTGCCTCGCGCGCGACGAAGCCCGCCAGCAAAGCGAGCGCGACGGCGCCGAATCCGAGCGTCTCCACTGACCCCCAGCCGTAGTCTGCGGCCTTCACGATCGTGTAGACGCCGAGCATCAGGGCGCTCGTCACGAGCACCGCGCCGGCGATGTCCGCACCGCTCCTGAAGCCGATGCCCTTGTCCTTGCCGACCAGCCTCCAGGCGAAAACGGCCGTGCCGATGCCGATCGGGATGTTGACGAAGAAGATCCAGTGCCAGTTGATGCCCTGCGTCAGGAAGCCGCCGAGCAGCAGCCCGATCGAGGCGCCCGCGGAGGCGACGAAGCTGTAGACCCCGATCGCCTTCGCCTGCTCGCGCGGCTCGGGGAACATCGTCACGATCATGCCGAGGATCACGGCCGAGGCCAGCGCGCCGCCGGCGCCCTGGACGAAGCGGGCTCCGATCAGCACGCCCTGGCTCTGCGCCAGGCCGCACAGCAGCGAGGCGACGGTGAAGACGGCCAGCCCCACCAGGAAGACGCTCCTGCGCCCGAGCAGGTCGCCGAGGCGCCCCGACAGCAGCAGCAGGCCCCCGAAGCTGATCAGGTAGGCGTTCACGACCCAGGCGAGGCTCGACTGGGAGAAGCCGAGATCCTCCTGGATCGACGGCAGCGCAACGTTCACGATCGTCGCGTCGAGCACGATCATGAGCATCCCCACGCACAGGACATAGAGCGCGACCCAGCGCGAGCGGTCGGTCTCCACGGGAAGGGCTTGGTTGGTCGGTACAGCGGTCTCGGTCATGTTTCACCCGTCGTCGATACTTAGACGATTAGACCGTAGCAAATCGTCTTGTTCGGGATAGTTTCGAGCGAAACGGGCTCGGAGCGCGCTAAGGGCGCGGCTCGCGCCGTCGCACGGACGGGTGGCACTCGGCGGTCTCCGACAGCCGGTCACCGACGAGGTGGGCGAGCGCGCCGACGAAATGGGCGCGCTCGCGAGCGGGGAGTGAGGCCAGCACCTCCGCTTGAATCCTTGCCACGATCTCCTTCGCGTCGGCCACCTTGCGCTCGCCCGCCTCGGTCACGGCGACGATCCTCGCGCGCCGATCTCCCTCAGCCGGGCGACGCTCCGCGAGGCCGGCGGCCTCGAGCTCGTCGATCGTGACGACCATGGTCGTCTTGTCGAGCCCGACCGCCTGGGCCAAGGCGGTCTGCGTGTACTCGCCGGCCATGGCCGTCGACAGCACGCAGTTGGCACGCGGCGACACCCCGAGCTCCGCGAGCCCGGCGGTGAGCTGCGTGGTCAGCGAGTGGCTCGCGCGGGCGAGCAGCCAGCACAGGTCGCCCGAAAGCGACGGGCCCGCCGGCGCTGCCTTCGTCGCTGTGCCCATGGTGGGGATGTTACCCAGATTTACATCCGTTGTCAGACGATCTTGTACGAGACTATTTAGCGGGCTGGCGATCAACCGGAACGTGCGCCTCGGGGGCTCGATCGTGCTGGCCTGGCTCGCGCTCGAGGAGCGGCAGTGGGGCTTCCTGATGCTCGAGACGGTCTGGGCCGGCGTGTCGGCCTGGGGGCTGATTCAGGTGCTCCGCGGGGGGGAACCAGCCGCGGCGCATTAGAGTCGCCGCCGCATGAACCGTGACGTGGTCATCGTCGGCGCCGGCGTGGTCGGCGCGGCGATCGCACGCGAGCTGACGCGCTACGAGCTCGACGTCACGCTGCTCGAGGCCGGTCCGGATGTCGGCGCGGGCACGAGCAAGGCGAACACCGCCCTGCTGCACACGGGCTTCGACGCCAAGCCGGGCACGCTGGAGGCGCGCCTGGTCGCACGCGGCTACGAGCTCCTTTCGGAGTACGCGCCGAGCGTCGGCATTCCGGTCGAGCGGACGGGCGCGCTGCTGGTGGCCTGGGACGAGCGGCAGCGAGGCGAGTTCGACGGGATCGTGGAGCGCTCGCTGGCGAACGGCTACAGCGCGATCCGCGAGCTCGATGCCGGGGAGGTCTACAGGCGCGAGCCGAATCTCGGACCGGGGGCTCTGGGAGCGCTGGAGGTCCCTGACGAGGGGCTGATCTGCCCCTTCACCACACCGCTCGCCTTTGCCACCGAGGCCGTGCTGGCCGGCTGCGACCTGCGCCGCGGCGCGCCCGTCACGGGTGTCGAGCGGCTGGCGTCGGGCGGCTTTCGCGTGGACGCGGGCCGGGGCTCGATCACCGCGCGGCGGCTGGTGAACGCAGCCGGGTTGCGCAGCGACGAGGTCGACCGCATGCTGGGCGGCGAGAACTTCACCGTGACTCCCCGGCGGGGCGAGCTGATCGTCTTCGACAAGCTCTCCCGGCCGTTCGTGCGGCACATCGTGTTGGCCGTGCCGACACAGGTTTCGAAGGGGGTGCTGGTCGCGCCCACGGTCTTCGGCAACGTGATGGTGGGGCCGACCGCCGAGGACGTGGAGCGCAAGGACGACACCTCCTCGACGGCGGCGGGGCTGGAGTACCTGCGGACCGAGGGGGGCCGGATCGTGCCTGCGCTGCTCGGCTTCGAGGTGACGGCGGTGTACGTGGGGCTGCGTGCCGCCACCGAGCACGCCGACTTCCAAATCCGTTTCGAGGAGGGCTACGCGTGCGTGGGAGGGATCCGATCGACCGGTCTGTCGGCCTCGATGGCGATCGCCGAGCACGTGCGCGACGGGCTCGAGCTCGAGCTCCGGCCACGGGCGGAGCGGCCGCGACTGAGCATGCCGAACCTCGGCGAGGCCTTCCCGCGGCCCTACCAGCAGGCCGACCTGATCGCCTCGGACAGCGAGTATGGCCGTATCGTCTGCTTCTGCGAGCGGGTCACGCGTGGCGAGATTCGCGACGCCTTCGCGAGCCCCGTGCCACCCGTCGACCTCGATGGGTTGCGCCGCCGCACGCGCGCCCACATGGGGCGCTGCCAGGGCTTCTTTTGCGGGGCCCAGCTGGCCGAGCTGCTGGCCGGGCCCGGAACGGCCGACCGTGCCTGACACACCTGTGGCGATCGTTGGCGGCGGGCCGGCAGGCCTGGCGGCCGCCGTCGAGCTGCGGCGGCTCGGGGTGGCAGAAGTGGTGGTGTTCGAGCGCGAACCCGAGGCCGGCGGGATCCCGCGACACGCGCGCCATCAGGGCTTCGGCATGCGCGACCTGCGCCGCCCGCTGGGCGGGCCGCAATACGCGCGGCGCTATGTGGAGCTGGCGCGCGCGGCCGGCGTGGAGTTGCTGCTCGAGACGATGGTGACCGGGTGGGCGCCCGGCGGCGCGCTGGAGCTGACCGGCCCGGGCGGGCGCTCGACGCTGCAGCCCGCCGCGGTCGTACTGGCCACCGGCTGCCGTGAGCGTCCGCGTTCGTCGCGGCTCGTGCCCGGGAGCCGGCCGGACGGGGTGATGACCACGGGGATGGTCCAGCAGCTCGTCTACCTACAGGGACTGCCGGCGGGACGCCGCGCCCTGGTGGTGGGCGCCGAGCACGTGAGCTTCTCGGCGATCGCGACGCTCGCCCACGGCGGCGCCCGCACGACCGCGCTCACCACGGAGCTGGCGCGCCACCAGTCGCTGGCCGCGGTCCGGCTCGGGGCGCTCGCCCGCTACCGCGTGCCGGTGTGGACGCGCACGCGAGTGAGCGCCATTCACGGCCGTCCGCGGGTGGAGGAGGTCGAGCTGACCGACCTCGACGGCGGAGGCACGCGGACGGTCGCCTGCGACACGGTCGTCTTCACGGACGATTGGATCCCCGATCACGAGCTCGCGGTGCTGGCGGGCCTCGAGATCGATCCGGTCACTCGGGGCCCGGCGATCGACGCCGGCCTGCGCAGCTCGTCGCCCGGCGTGTTCGCGGCGGGAAACGTGCTCCACGGGGCCGAGCAGGCCGACGTGGCCGCGCTGGGCGGGCGACATGTCGCGGCCGCGGTGGCGCGCTACCTCGGGGACGGCGAGTGGCCGGCGCGGCGCGTGCCGGTCGTCTGCGAGGAGCCGCTCGGCTGGAT
>JACCSF010000167.1 GCA_013813135.1 Thermoleophilaceae bacterium
AACCTGACCCGGGTAATGCCGGCGAAGGGAAGGAGATTCAACTGCCGCGGAGCACACGCTACGACGCCGTTGTGATCGGTGCGGGCCTGATCGGCCTCGCCTGCGCCTGGCGCGCCCGCCAGCGTGGAATGTCCGTGCTCGTTGTCGATCGCGCTACGGCCCCCGGCGCCGGTGCGTCGCGCGTGGCGGCCGGCATGCTCGCCCCGGCGACCGAGGCCGACTTCGGCGAGCAGCGGGTCCTGCGGGTGAACCTGGCCGCGCGCGAGCGCTGGCCCGCGTTCGCGGCCGAGCTGGAGGAGCAGTCCGGCCTGCCGACCGGCTACCGCGACACCGGCGCGCTGGTCGTCGCCGCCGACCGCGACGACGCCGAGGCGCTGCGCCGCCTGCACGAGTTCCAGCTCTCGCTGGGCCTCGACGTGAAATGGCTGCCGCCGGGCCGCTGCCGCCGCCTGGAGCCCGGCCTGTCGCCGCGCATCGCCGGCGGGATCCTCACGCGCGGCGACGGGCAGGCCGACCCGCGCGCGACGGCCCTGGCGCTCGCCGAGGCCGTCGAGGAGCTGCAGCTCGGCGTCGAGGTCGAGGCGATCGAGCACGACCGCGGCCGCGTGACCGGGGTGCGCACCTCGACCGGAGTCGTGGAGTGCGGGGCCGTGGTGGTGGCCGCGGGCGCCTGGAGCCCGGCGCTCGCGCCCGACGGCAAGGGGCCGCCGGTGCGTCCGGTGAAGGGGCAGATCCTCGAGCTGCGCGTGCGCGGCGCGATGGGCGAGCCGTTCACGCGCATCATCCGCACGCCGCGCTGTTACCTGGTGGCGCGCGGCGACGGGCGCGTGGTGCTCGGCGCGACGATGGAGGAGCAGGGCTTCGACACGGCGGTCACGGCGGACGGCGTCTACCGCTTGCTGGAGGCGGCCTGGGAGGTCGTGCCCGAGGTCGGCGAGCTGGAGCTCGTCGAGGCCGGCGCCGGCCTGCGACCCGGGACTCCGGACAACGCCGCGGTGGTGGGCCCGGGCGAACTTGACGGGCTCATCTGGGCGACCGGCCACTGGCGCAACGGCGTGCTGCTGACGCCGCTGACCGGCGAGGTCGTGGCCGATCTGCTGGCGGGCGGCGCGCTGCCGGACGAGCTGGCGCCGCTGGCGCCAGGACGCTTCGAGAGAGCGGAGGTGGGCGCGTGAGGAAGGTGTTCGTCAACGGCGACTACCGGGAGCTGGCCGACGACGCCACGGTCGAGTCGGTGGTCCACGAGCTGGGGGTGGACCGGCGCGGCACCGCCGTCGCGCTGAACGGCGAGGTGATCCCGCGCGGCGAGTGGGCCGACACCCAGTTGCGCGACGGCCAGGAGATCGAGGTCCTGCACGCGGTGCAGGGCGGCTCGCCGGAGGCGTTCGAGATAGCTGGTCGTTCGCTGCGCTCGCGGCTGATCCTCGGCACGGGCGGCTTTCGCAACCTGGAGACGATGGCGGCGGCGGCGGGCGAGTCCGGCGCCGAGCTTGCCACGGTCGCCATGCGGCGAGTCGACCCGACCGCCCGCGGCTCGATCCTCGAGGTGCTCGAGCAGGCCGGCCTCGAGGTGCTCCCGAACACCGCCGGCTGCTTCACCGCCCGCGAGGCTGTGACCACTGCCCGGCTGGGGCGCGAGGCGCTCGGCACCGACTGGGTCAAACTGGAGGTGATCGGCGACGACCGCACGCTGCTGCCCGACCCCGCCGAGCTGTTGGAGGCTGCAGAGACGCTCGTGGCGGATGGCTTCGTGGTGCTGCCGTACACGAGCGACGATCCGATCCTGGCGCGCCGGCTCGAGGACGCCGGCTGCGCCGCCGTGATGCCGCTGGGCTCGCCGATCGGCAGCGGCATGGGCATCAACAACCCGTACAACCTGCGCCTGATCGTCGAGGGCGCGGGCGTGCCGGTGATCCTGGACGCCGGCGTGGGCACCGCCTCCGACGCGGCGCTGGCGATGGAGGCCGGCTGCGACGCCGTCCTGCTGGCCAGCGCGATCTCGCGGGCGGCCGACCCGGTCGCGATGGCGGGCGCGATGCGCAAGGCGATCGAGGCCGGCTACGAGGCGGCCCGGGCCGGCCGCATCCCGCGGCGTCTGTACGCGCAGGCGTCCTCGCCTGAGGAGGGCCTGGCGGAGCTCGAGCACCGGTGAGCGTCGAGCTCGAGCGCGGCGCCCTCGACGAGCTCGCCGTGCGCTGGCGGGCCGCCTGGCAGGGCGCGGGGTTCGAGGGCTGCTGCACGCCCGACGTCTCATACGAGGATCCCGTGGCGGTGGACCCGCTGCGCGGCGTGGACGCCCTCGATCGTCACGCTGCTCAGCTGCGCGGGGCGTTTCCCGACCTGCGCGTGGAGGCAACCGCTCCCCCGCTCGCCCGCGGCGAGCACGTGTGTGTGCCCTGGCGCGCGCTCGGCACGCACCGCGGCGACATCGGCTCCGTCGTACCGGCCAGCGACCGCTTCGTCAGCCTGCACGGACTGCACTACCTCGAGCTGTCCGACGGCCAGGTGCGGCGCGCCCGCGGCTTCTTCGACCTCTACGACGCAGCCACGCAGCTGGGGCTGCTGCCGGCGCGCGGCGGCATGGGCGAGACTGTCCTGCTGATGCTGCGCGGCTTCGGGCTGCGGCGCCGGCCGCCCGCCTGAGCGGCAGCTACTCGACCTTGACCGTGCCCTTCATGCCGGGGTGCACGGTGCACACATAGTCGAATGTGCCGGCCTTGTCGAAGGTGTGCTCGAACGTGTCGCCGGTCTGCAGCGCGCCCGCATCGCCGGACTTGAAGTTGTCGCCGGTCACGTCGTGGCCCGCCGTGTCGTCGTTGGTCCAGGTCACGGTGTCGCCGGGCTTGACCGTCACCTCGCCAGGGTTGAACTTGATGTCCTTCATGGACACCTCGGTGCCCCCGCCCTCGGCCGCGGGCGCGGGCTGCTCCTGGGTGTCGGCGCTGCTGCCACTGCCCCCGTCTCCGCCGTCGTCATCTCCGCCGCACCCCGCGGCCACCAGGCCGAGGGCGAGACAGGCGAACAGCAGTGCGAGCAGGCGCGTCATCGCTCCGGAAGACTAGAGATCAGCAGCTCGAGTAGCGCCTTCTGGGCGTGCAGCCGGTTCTCGGCCTGGTCCCACACCGCTGAGCGCTCCCCGTACAGCACCCCTTCCGAGATCTCCTCGCCGGGGTGCGCCGGCAGGCAGTGCAGCGCGATGGCGTCGTCGCGTGCTTTGGAGAGCAGGTCCTCGTCGAGCCGGTACGGGGCCAGCAGCTCGCGCTTGCCCTCCGCGTCCTCCTCGTCGCCCATGCTCACCCAGACGTCCGTGTAGATCGCGTGCGCTCCCCTGACCGCCTCGTCCAGCGGAATCGACGCCAACTCGGGCAGCCCGAGCTCCGGCGGGGTGGCGATCGCGAGCTCGACGCCGGCCAGGCGCGAAGCGATCAGCAGCGAGCGAGCCACGTTGTTGCCGTCGCCGACATAGGCGAGCTTCAGGCCCTCCAGGCGTCCGAAGCGCTCGCGCAGCGTGACGAGGTCGGCCAGCGCCTGGCAGGGGTGGTGGTCGCGCGTGAGCATGTTGATCACGGGGATGTCGGAGTAGTCGGCCAGCTCCTCCACCGTCTCGTGCGGACCCGTGCGGATCGCGATCGCGTGCACCATGCGCGACAGCACGAGTGCCGTGTCGCGCGGGGATTCGCCGCGCGAGAGCTGCAGCTCGCCCTCGCGCAGCACGAGCGCCCGCCCGCCGAGCTCGAACACGCCGGTCTCGAAGGAGACGCGGGTGCGGGTGGACGGCTTGTCGAACACGAGCGCCACGCTCAGGCCCTCGAGCGCGCGTGAGCGCAGCCGGTCCTCTTTGAGCTCGATCGCACGCTCGATGAGCCCCTGCAGCTCGCCGGTCGTAAGCTCCTCGCCTGTCAGGAAATGCCGCGCCAATGCGTGTCCTCAGCTGGAACCTCTACCACGGGCGCGACTTCCCCCCCGATCCCGCCCTCGTCACGCTCCGCTCGCGGGTGCTGAGAACGCCGGAGCGCGGCGCCACCCATGTGCAGGTCAACAGGCCGCTGCTGGACGAGTTCGCGGGCCTGCTCGACAGCCTCGACTGGGAGGTCGCGCTGCTACAAGAAGCACCGCCGCGCTGGTTTGCCGCGCTCGCCCACCGCACCCGGTCGAGCGGCGTGCGAGTGCTGACCTCGCGCAACTGGTGTCCGGCCGTGCAGGGCCGGATCGCCGACTGGAACCCCGACCTGATCGCGTCGAGCGAGGGGGGCTCAAACCAGATCCTCGTCCGCCACCCGGGTCGGGTGCTGGAGCACCGGCGCCTTACGCTGGCGCGGCTGCCCGAGCGGCGCCGCATGGAGTGGGCGCGGTTGGAGCTGCGTGAGCTCCGCGCCTGCGTGGCCAACCTGCACGCCTCGGCTGGGCGCCCGCGGCTAGCGGCCGCCGAGGTGCTGCGCGCGGCGGGCGCGGCGGTCGACTGGTCGGGCGACGATCCGATCGTCCTCGGCGGCGACTTCAACCTGCGTCCGGCGCGCGATCCCGAGCCGTTCGCCGAGCTGCGCGAGCGCTTCGGGCTCGGTGAGCCGACCGGTCCGCGCGCGATCGACCACCTGCTCGTACGCGGACTGGAGGTGGTGGAGAGGCCGCGCCGGCTGGCGCCCGAGGAGCGGGAGGTGGACGATCCGAGCGCGCTTCGCATCCGGCTCTCGGACCACGCCCCCGTGGTCGCAACCTTCGTGCGATAGTCCGCCGTTCAGCGGGCAACGGAGGGAGTGCGTCATGGCACAGAGCCGCAGCGGTGGGAGCAAGGGCAGTTCGAGCAGGCCTGGTGCGAAGGCGCGATCGTCGAGCCGGGCGAAGTCCTCGGCCGCGAAGTCTTCGTCCGGCCGCGCCTCCACCGCCGCGAAGTCTTCGTCCGGCCGCGGGTCCAGCACCGCCAAGTCCTCTTCCAGCCGCAGCGCCGCCTCGCGCAGGGCCGCCGCCAGCAAGGGCGGCAAGGCGCGCGCCCGCAAGCAGACCGCTCGCAAGGCGGCGAGCGGCACCGCCAGGACCGCCGCCAGCGGCGCGCGCAGCGCC
>JACCSF010000171.1 GCA_013813135.1 Thermoleophilaceae bacterium
GAGCCGTCGTGGTCGACGCGGACCGTGGAGGACGATCCAGGGGCGCCGTTCTTCAACGACACCACCAAGTACGTCGTCTCCGCGACGCTCACGACTGCGACGTGGAGGAACTCGAAGATCATCGGGCGGTACGACCCCGACACGATCCGCAGCCTGAAGGACGAGGTCGCCGGCGACCTCTACGTCAGCGGCAGCGGCACGCTGGTCCGAGCGATGCTCGCGGACGGCCTGGTCGACGAGCTGCATCTGTGCGTCTACCCGCTCACCCGCGGGTCCGGTCCGCGGCTCCTCCCCGAGGAAGCCGCGCCCGGCAACCTGTCGCTTGCGGCCTGTGAGTCGTACGAGAACGGTGTGGTCTACCTGGCCTACCGACCGCAGGCGTGAGGCCGCCGCGTCAGGAAGCCACGACCGCGAACGCGACGAGCAACGCAGCGGCCCCGGCCCTCGCGCCCCGCGCGACGCCGCTTCGCTGGGCGACCACGGCCAGCGCCGGCCTGTAGGGCCTGAGGCGGCGCGAGTGCTCCCACATACGGTTGATCCCGACGCACGATTCTGGCGCACGCCCCTCGCGAGAGTCTTCGACAATCCAGCGGCCGCACCGGAGATGTCCGTCCGGGCGGAACAAGGGGGCCGCTGATAGGCCGGTCAAGCTCACGCTGCCACTCATGTCCACAGCGAGGCTCGATCGCTTCAGCCTCTTCGGGCTGGCCACGAGTGGCTACTTCAAGCGCGTCGTGCGCTCGATCCCGCGCGGTGAGGCCCGCGCCTTGGCGCGCGGCGAGCCGCTATGTCGCGGGCATGAGCGAGGACAGCGCCTTCATCGACACCCGCGAGTGCCGCCGCATATCCCGGGTGATGATGTTCGCGATCCTGCTCGGCCGCTCGATGGACCACAGGCTGTTCGACCACAGGCGTTCCTACTCTTCGTATATCCGTGAGGCGTACATCGCCCGGGGCGAGAGCACTCAAGTCCCGGGACGTGGCGCCGACGAGCTGCCGGTCCCGGGCGAGTCGGGCGGGGTGTGAGGCGGGGAGCGGTCGGGCGCCTTCACAGGCCTGCGTCGTCGCCCTGAACGAGCTTGCGACCGATGTGCCGGAATTGCTCGGAGATGCTCGAAGAGACCAGCTCGTACACCGTCAGCGCGCTGGTGTCGGCGAGCTTGTAGTAGGCCGTGCGCCCCGATTGGCGGCGGCCGACGACGCCCGCCTCGCGCAGGATCCCGAGGTGCTGGGACGCGTTGTGCACGCTGACGGCCGCCTCGTCGGCCAGGGCCTGCACAGATACCTCACCGTGCCGCTCGAGTTGATCGATCAGCCGGATCCGGAGCGGCTGCCCCAGCACTTGGAGGCGCCGTGCGATCAGCTCGCCAAGCGGGTCCGGTATCGGCCGTGGGAGGGGCATCGCTCGTTCACGGCCGCCAGGCCATGCACACCGCCGGTGATCAGTCCGACGGCGAGGAACCAGGCGGCCGCACGAGACAGTCGGGCCGTGCCTAGGGGCCGATCATCGGCGACCGGAAGTCGGGTGAGGAAGCCGAGGGCGGTCACAGCGTCGCCCACCGGGGCTGGTGTGTTCCGCGGCCGCCGTGTGCCACCGACAATGGGGGTTGGGGCGGCGGCTGGCGGGCGGGCGTTGCTCATGGGGCGTCGGAGACGCCGGCCTCGGCGAAGGTGGCCATCTGGCTGTGGGTGGCGGCCGTGAGGCGCAGGATGGTCAGGACGGCCGCGGTACCGTTGGCTCGCGGACACTTCACCCGCGCCACTCAGCGGAGCGACGAACGCCGCGGACCACACGACGGCCGGATCTCCCGGCGAAGCTCGTTGTTGTCGCCCATCGCACCTCCAACCCGCTCCTCGTCCGAACGGTTCAGACGCGCCGCCGGCGCGCCTCGATCTGGATCCTGAACCGAACCGCGGGGTTGAGGGTCCAACGCCAGGAACGGCTCCTCCACGGAAAGGACGGCTGATGAATCTCGCGCACGATCTTGACCGGCGCGTCGCCTACGGCGTGGTCGGCGGGACCTTCGCCGGGCTCCTGTTTCTGCTGGCGAACATGTGGTACGCCGACGGGCAGGGCCTTCCGGCGGTCGCCCCGCTGTACGACATCTCCACGATCTTCTACTTCTCCGACAAGCCCGACCCCCAGCCGATCAACGCGGCCGTCGGCCTCGTCGTCCATCTGACGCTCGCCGCCGCGTTCGGCGCGACGCTCGCCGCCCTCGCTCCGCTCGCGCGAGGCGCGGCTCAGCTCGCCGGACTCGGCGCCGCGTTCGGCCTCGCGCTCTACATCGTCAACTTCCAGATCCTCGGACGCCTGGTGTTCGAGTGGTTCCAGGAGGGACCCAACCAGACCTTCGAGGTGTTCGCGCACTTGGGGTACGGCCTGCTCCTCGTCCCCTTCGTCCTGCAGTTCGCCGCCGCCGGCGGCCGCTCACGCGCCAGCAGGCCGGCGAGAGCGGCGCGGCGGGCCGCGCCCTGAACGGGCTGCGGCGCCGGCCAGACCCGCGACGTCGTCGTGGGTAGGGTCCCGACCACAAGTCTGCGTGGGACAACGGCCGACGGGACACCAGTCGCGTTCGCCTCCGACCAGGCGCGTGCGGCCCTGTCTGACGGGCGGCGCGTGGCGCTGCGCGGCGTGCAGCTCGTCGGCGACGGCAACGATGCGCCCGCGCGCGCGACGACGGCAGGCCGCTCGTGTCTCCCGAGGCGTCCGGGTTCTTAGCGGCCTCGCCGGCTATCACTCGGGCGGCTTCTAGGAGGTGGCGCTCGGACTGGCCGTGCTCGCAGTGGTCTGGCCGCTCCGGCGCCGGTTCCGGCCCGCGGGCCCAGCAGCGGCGCGGTTCTGATCGTGATGGGGGTGCTGATCTGGACCGGCGAGCTGTTCCAGCTCAACATCGAGGCGCAGCGCTTCCTCGACCGCGTCGGGCTGCACGTCTTCGCCGACGTGTGAGCCGCGGTTAGGGCTCGCGGCGCAGCCGCTCGAGCACGCCGTCGGCCACGCTCGGGCGCGGCTCGACGGGCAACTCCATGAGGCTCTTGAGCGTGCGTCGCAGCGTACGCAGGACGCGCCGGCAGTGCGGGCAGATGCCGACGTGGTCTTCGACGCGCTCGCGCTCGAGCGGGGAGAGGTCCTGGTCCAGGTAGGCGGACAGGTGCGCGTGCGTCCAGCGGTGCTCGCGCATGTAGCGGCGATGTTCGAGCAGGCGGCGGATCATTGGTCGCTCTCCAGGTAGTACTCGTCAACGGCTCGTCGCACGACAAGGCGTGCGCGGTGCAGGCGGCTCTTGAAGGCCGCCTCGCCCAGCTCCATCACCTCGGCCGCCTCGTCCGTCGAGAGGCCCTCCACGTCGCGCAGGATCAGCGGCGTCCGGTACTCGAGTGGTAGCGTCCGGACGGCGTCCTCGAGCAGGCGTCGCAGCTGGCCCTGCTCGGCCTGGAACTCGGGCGCCTCGCTCCAGTCGGGCGCATCCTCGATCGGGCTGTCTTCAATCGAGCTGACCGTGCCTGGCGGCGGCCTGCGCTCCGCGCGCCGCTTGGCCTCGTTGATGCCGATTCGGGGGGTAGAGCCAGGTGAAGAAGCGGGAGCGCAGCTCGAACTTGTCGATGCTGCGCCAGGCGCGCAGGAAGGTCTCCTGCGTGACCTCCTCCGCCTCGTCGGCGTCGGCGACGAAGCGCAGCACGACGGCGTAGAGGCGCTCGGCGTGGCGGTGCACCAGTTCCTCGAAGGCGAGCCGGTCACCGGCCTGGGAGCGCTCGACCAGCTGCGCCTCGTCGCTCTTCGCGACCGGCGCGTTCACGCGCGACCTCGATGATGTGGATAGTGCACGGGCATCGCCCGTAGCTTGCCAGGCGGCGCCGGCTCCGATCGCCGACGTCCGGCGGGCGGCGCTCATCGCGGGCTCGCGGCCGGCCCGCCGGGCGTCTGACGGAAGCGGCTCGCTTCGCAGCCGCTCGATGACGCTGCTGGCGCGGTGCTAGCTCGCCGTCGATGTAGTCGGACATGTGGCGCTGCGACCAGCGATGGTCGCGCCTGTCCCGCATGTGGCGCGCGAATCCGATCACGGCCCTTGGACCCTCGCGAGGGACCGTTGGATTCAGGCGCACCGAGCTGAATCGTCGCGAGTGCGACCGGGTCAAACATCCACATGGAAGCGGCGACCGGGCGCCCATCGCACGACTCAGTGTTCCTCGAGCTGACCCGCTCGATCTGTCCGGTGTGCCGCGAGGTGCTGGAGGCCGAGATCCATGCTCGCGCCGGCAAGGTCTACCTGCGCAAGCGCTGCCCCGACCACGGCGAGTTCGTCGCCCTCGTGTACGGCGACGCGCAGCGCTACGTCGAGATCCAGCGCTACAACAAGCCTGGCGAGCGTCCGTTGCGGCTGCAGACCGAGGTCGTCGAGGGCTGTCCCCGCGACTGCGGCATCTGCCCCGAGCACAAGCAGCACACCTGTCTCGGCATCATCGAGGTCAACACGGGCTGCAACCTGGACTGCCCGATCTGCTTCGCCGACTCCGGCACCGGTCACCAGCCGGACGGCTACTCGCTCACGCTCGAGCAGGTCGAGGCGATGCTCGACGCCTTCGTCGCGGCGGAGGGCGAGCCCGAGGCGATCCAGCTCTCGGGCGGCGAGCCGTCCATCCACCCGCAGATCCTCGACATGCTCGCCGCAGCCAAGGCGCGCGGCATCAAGCTGGTGATGCTCAACACCAACGGGATCCGCCTCGCGCGCGATCCGCGCTTCGCCCCCGCGCTGGCGGAGATCGGCGTGCACGTCTACCTGCAGTTCGACGGCTTCAAGAACTCCACACAGCTCGCCATCCGCGGCCGGCTGCTCCAGGAGGAGAAGCGGCGCGCCCTGGAGCGCTGCGCCGACGCGGGCGTCGGCGTCTCGCTGGCAGCGGCCGTGGAGCGCGGCATCAACGACGACGAGGTCGGCGACATCGTCCGCTTCGGCGTGGAGCACCCGGCTGTGGCGGGGGTCTTCTTCCAGCCGGTCACGCACTCTGGGCGCTTCCTCGACTTCGACCCGCGGGAGCGGCTGACGAACTCGGACGTGATCGACGCCATCGCCCGCCAGCTCCCGGACTGGTTTCGCCAGGACGACTTCGTGCCCGTCCCGTGCTGCTCGCCCACCTGCCGCTCGGCGACCTACGCGCTCTACGACGGCCAGGACCTCGTGCCGCTGCCGCGACTTGTCGACGTGGACGATTACCTCGACTACGTCACCAACCGCGCCGTGCCCGACCTCGAGATCAGGACGGCGCTCGAGGGCCTCTTCTCCGCCTCGGCGGCGGGCGGCACCGAGCGCACCGGCGAGCGGCTCGAGTGCGTCGCCTGCGGCGTCGGCCTGCCCGACGAGCTGCAGCAGGTGGCCGCCAAGGGCTTCATGGTCGTGGTCCAGGACTTCCAGGACCCCTACACGCTCGACGTGCGCAAGCTGCGCAAGTGCTGCGTGGCCGAGATCGTGCCCGACGGCCGGCTGATCCCCTTCTGCGCCTACAACTCGGTCGGCTACCGCGAGCAGGTGCGCGCCCAGCTCTCCGCGGGCGAGCGGAACGGCGCGGCATGAGCTCCGTGCCCTCGCTCGAGAATCTCCTCGCCGCGGAGCTCGCGTGCTACTGCGCCTCCCCGTATGACTCCGCGGCGGTCCGCTGGCTGCTGGGAGGCGAGCTCCACCCCGGCGGAGACGCACTGAGCCGGCGGCTGGCCCAGCTGGCCGGCGTGCAGCGGGGGTGGCGTGTGCTCGACGTGGCGAGTGGACGCGGCCGAACCGCACAACTGCTCGCGTCCGAGCTCGGCGCGGTGGTCACGGGCGTGGACCTCTCGCCGCGGTCCGTGGCCGCGGCTCGGGCGGAGGCTGAGGCGGCCGGGCTCGGAACACGGGTGCGTTTTGTGGAGGGAAATGCGGCGGCGCTGCCGGTCGCGAGCGCGACGTTCGACGCGGTCACGTGCGAGTGCGCGCTCTGCCTATTCTCCGGCAAGCAGCAGGCTATCGCCGAGTTCCGGCGCGCGCTCCGTCCCGGGGGCGTGCTGGCGATCGCGGACGTGACGGCCGAGCTCGACGATCTGCCGGCAGCGCTGCGCGGCGCAGCGGGGCGCATCGCGTGCACCGCCGACGCCCTGACCAGAGACGGCTACGAGGCGCTGCTGCACCACGCCGGCTTCGCGCTCCAGGCCAGCGAGTCGCAGGACGGCGCTTTAGCGGCGCTGGCCGAGCGCGTCGAGGCGCGGTTGCGCGTAGCGCGCATGCTGCGGCCGGCTGAGGGCTTCGCCGACGCCATCGCCGCCGCGAGCGAGCTCGCGCGCGAGGCCAGGCGCGCGATCTTGCGCGGTAGCCTCGGCTACCGCCTGTTTGTCGCGAGGCGGGCGACGTTCGCCAGCGTCCCCGGCGCACACCCCTCGTAGCGCGGACTGCAGGGGGCGCCCGAACCGGCGGCTCGCGGTCGCCGCCGCGCGCGGCTCGCAGCGCTCGCTGCGCAGCACAGCGTCGTGCGCCGCCGGGGGTCGATCGCGAGACCAGGCTGGCGCGTCATGATCCCCCGCGGGGACGGTCGAGCGCGCGCAGTGTCGCCAGCAGCGGTCGCAGCAGGCGCCGGCTACGCGGGGTCAGCAAGCGGTGGCTCCACCACTGCTCGGCGGCGCGGGCCGGGCCCTCGCTGTAGGTGGGGTAGGCGTGGATCGCCTGGGAGAGGTCCGCCACCGTGCCGCCCCGCCGGACCAGCGCTACCAGCTCGGCGATCGACTCCCCCGCCGCCGGCGCTACCAGAGTTGCGCCGAGCAGGCGCCCGCGACGGCCCGTTACCAGCTTGGCGAAGCCGTGCGCCCTGCCAGCGGTGAGGGCGCGGTCGGACTCGGCGTAGTCGTGGCGCAGCGCG
>JACCSF010000201.1 GCA_013813135.1 Thermoleophilaceae bacterium
GGCTCGGTCTGGCGATCGTCGCCGGCATCGTCGCGGCGCACGGCGGCAGCGTCGCTGCGAGCAACGCGGCCGGCGGCGGCGCGGCCTTCGTGGTCAGCCTGCCGCTCGCCGGCTGACGACCCGCACGCTTTCGTCGAGCAATTCTTCAGGTCCTCTTACGAAACGTTGCGCTCCCGTTCAAGCGGGGCTGTTTCGCTGGGGGCCATGTTCTACATCAGCTACATCGCCTCCGAGTTGCGTCGCCGCAAGGGGCGCACGCTTCTCACCGCTCTGGGGCTCGCGGTCGGGGTCGGGCTCGTGGTGGCCGTCAGCGCCCTGTCGGCCGGCCTCGACGACGCGCAGGACGAGGTGCTCGAGCCTCTGACCGGCGTCGGCACCGACATCTCGGTCACCCGGCCGATCGACGCCAAGGGGGGCTTCGAAAGCCTCAGCAAGCGCGAGCGCAGGCAGCTCCAGGACGAGAACGGGGACGCCCGAATCGGACTGACCAACCAGGGCGACCCGGGTGACAAGTTCACCACCACCAGCTTCCTGGCCACCACCCAGCTGAGCTTCCCCGCCTCTGAGGTCGACGAAGTCGCGTCGCTCGACGGCGTGAAGAGCGTCGCCGCGGGGCTGACTCTCAACGCTACGACGGTCTCGGGCACCGTTCCCGAGGACGGCGGCCAAGACCAGCCCGGAGTCCCGAGTGGAGGCGGCGGCCCGCCGGACAACATCGACTTCAAATCGACCTCGGTGAGCGGGGTCGATCAAGCCCAGAAGAGCCTCGGCGCGATCAGTGCCGCGCAGGTCAGCAAGGGCAACTGGTTCTCGCAGGGCGACTCGCGCGAGGCGATCGTCAACACGAGCTACGCCAACCGCCAGGGCATCGAGGTCGGCGATACCGTCATGGTGAAGGGCAAGCGCTTGAAGGTTGTCGGCCTCGCGACCTCCCCGCTGGGCGGTCAGGCTTCCGACATCTACATGAAGCTCGACCAGCTGCAGCAGCTGGCCGACCGCAAGGACCGCGTGAACACGCTCTACGTGCGCGCCGACAGCGCCGACGCCGTGGGCGCGGTCTCGCGTGAGATCGAGCAGACCTTCGCGTCGTCCGAGGTGACCGACGCGCAGGACCTGGCCGACCGCGTCGGTGGCTCGCTCCAGGACGCCAAGGATCTGGCCGGCAAGCTCGGCACGGCGCTCACGATCGTGGCGCTGCTGGCAGCGTTCCTGATCGCCAGCCTGCTGACCCTGTCGTCGGTGACCAAGCGGACGCGCGAGCTCGGCACGCTCAAGGCGATCGGCTGGCCTCAGCGCAAGGTGGTCCGCCAGGTCACCGGCGAGGCACTCGCCCAAGGCGCGCTCGGCGGTGTGCTGGGCGCGGCCATCGGAGTGGGCGCCGCGGCATTGATCACGGCGGTCGGTCCCGAGCTCAAGGCAACCGTGGCCGAGGCCACCCAGGCCAGCGGCCCGGGCGGCGGCCCCCCGCCGGGCGGCGGCTTCGGCCAGGGCGCCGTGCAGGCCGGCTCGGAGCTGATCAAGCTGACCGCTCCAGTGGACGCCCCGCTGCTGCTGCTGGCAATCGGCCTTGCCCTGCTCGGCGGGCTCGTGGCGGGCTCGGTCGGGGGGCTGCGCGCAGCCCGTCTCCGACCCGCTGACGCCCTTCGGCACATCGACTGACAAGGAGACACCAATGACTCTCATCAAGCTGAACGCGGTCACCAAGATCTACGGCGAGGGCGCCACAGGCGTGAGTGCCGTCGACGGGGTGGAGCTGCGCATCGACGATGGCGAGTTCCTCGCCATCGTCGGTCCCAGTGGGTCCGGCAAGACGACCATGCTGCAGCTGCTCGGGGCGCTCGATCGCCCGACAAGCGGCGAGGTGCTCTTCGAGAGCACGGACATGGCGCGGATGAGCGATTCCGAGCTGGCGCGGCTGCGAAGCACCACGCTCGGGTTCATCTTCCAGCAGTTCAACCTGATCCCGACGCTCACCGCACGGCAGAACGTCGAGGCCGCTCTCGCGCCGCGCGGCCTGCCGGCGGCCCAGCGCCACGGACGCGCGGGTCACCTGCTGGGACAGGTCGGCCTGGCCCCGCGCGCCGACCATCTGCCCACCCAGCTATCCGGCGGCGAACAGCAGCGCGTGGCGATCGCCAGGGCGCTGGCCAACGAGCCGCGCGTGCTGCTGGCAGACGAGCCGACCGGCAACCTCGACACCACCACCGGCGAGGAGATCATGGGTCTGCTGCAGGAGCTCTGGCGCAGCTCGGGCCTGACGATCGTGCTGGTCACCCACGACCGCGCGATCGCCGCTGCCGCACCGCGGATGGTGCGCATGCGCGACGGGCGTATCGAGGGCGATGGCCCGAGCGAGCCCGTGAGCGCCGTACGTGAGGAGGCGGTATGAGCAAGCGAACGACCCCGGTCCTGGTGGCGCTGGCGCTGGCGGGCGGCGTAATCGCCGGCTGCGGGGGCGGCGACGACTCGGGTGGGTCGGCCGACAGCGGTGCTCGGGACACAGCCTCGAGGCCGCAGGGCGCGCCGCCCGGCTCCGAGGACTTCCAGGCGTGCCTCGCGGACCAAGGCGTGGACATCCCCGACCCCGGCTCGGGCGGAGGGCCGCCGAGCGGCGGCGTGAGCAGCAAGCTCCAGAAGGCGTTCGAGGCCTGTCAGGACAAGCTCCCCGCGGGCGTTGGCCCCGGCGGCGGCGGCCCGCCCAACCTCGATCAGAACGGGAGCGTGCCGGACACTCAGCAACAATGATGGCGTTGATCCATGCGTGTCCTGGTCGTAGATGACGAACCAGCGGTGCTCAAATCGCTCTCGCGCGCGCTTGAGCTGCGCGGCTACGACGTCGGTACGGCCGGGGACGGCGCCTCGGCGCTGGAGCTCGTACGGGCCGGAGGCTACGACGCGATGGTGCTCGATGTGGCCATGCCGGGCATGAGCGGCTTCGAGGTCTGCCGGCGGCTGCGCAGCGGCGGCGACCAGACACCGGTGCTGATGCTAACCGCCCGCGACGCCGTGCCCGACCGCGTGACCGGTCTCGACGCCGGGGCGGACGACTATCTCCTCAAGCCGTTCGCGCTGGAGGAGCTCGGCGCCCGACTGAAGGCCATCACCCGCCGGCGGCTCGTCGACGGAGGCGATGGCCTGCTCGAATTCGTCGGACTGCGCCTGGACCCCGCCGGACACCAGGCCTGGCGCGGCGAGCGACGCCTCGAGCTGACGCGGACGGAGTTCATGCTGCTCGAGCTGTTCCTGCGCCACGTCGGTCAGGTGCTCACGCGCAGCCTCATCTTCGAGCGCGTCTGGGGCTACGACTTTGGCAGCGGCTCGAACTCGCTCGGCGTGTACATCGGCTACCTGCGCCGAAAGCTCGAGGCCGGCGATGAGCCGCGCCTGCTCCACACCGTACGCGGCGTGGGGTATGTGCTACGTGAGGGATAGGTGTCCTTCCGCCGACGGCTGACGCTCGCGGCGACCGCCGCGGTCTGCGTGGTTGCGCTGCTGCTGTCGGTGGCCGCCTACATTCTCGTGCGCAACGTTCTGCGTGACGAGATCGACCAGTCGCTGCGCGAGCGTGCTCGGCTGGCCGAGCGGCTCGAAGCCGAACCTCCGGGCTCTGGACCGCCACGTTTGCCACCGCTCGAGCGGCGCGCGGGAGTGGGGGAGCCCGAGGCGTATGTCCAGACGATCTTCCGCGGCGGCCGCGTGGTGTCTCTGGGCGGCGGCCGCCCTCGTTTGCCGGTCGACTCGCGCGCGCGCGAGCTTGCGCGACGGGGCGGCGGGGCCTACTTCAGTGAGACAACCGTGGGGGGCACGGAGCTGCGAATCCTGACCAGTCCGCTGAAGGACCGGGGGGTCGTGCAGATCGCTCGCTCGCTGACCGAGGTCAACGCGGTGCTGAGCGACCTGCGGGCCGTGATCGCCGGATTGCTCGGGCTCGCGGTGGTCCTGGCGCTGCTGCTCGGCCGTCTCGTCGCCCGTGCCGCGATCAAACCGGTGGAGCGACTGACGGAGGCAAGCGAACACGTCGCGGCCACACGCGACCTGAGCCGCCGGATTGACGTCGCGGGAGACGACGAGCTCGCGCGGCTCGCTCGCAGCTTCAACACCATGCTGGACGCCCTCGAAGGAGCGATGGCGGCACTCGAGCGCTCCCTTGTAGCTCAGCGGCGCCTGGTGGCGGACGCGTCGCACGAACTGCGCACGCCACTCACGAGCCTGCGCACCAACGTCGAGGTGCTGCGCGACCCACATCAGATGAGCCCCGACACGCGACGCGCGCTGCTTGCGGACGTGAACGCACAACTCGATGAGCTAAGCAACCTGGTGGCCGATCTGGTCGACCTCGCGCGCGACGACGAGCGAGTCGAGGAACCCGAGGACGTCCGTCTCGACACCCTCGTGGCGGAGACGGTCCGACGCTTCGACCGACACGCTCGGCACGTGAACTTCCAGGTGTCGCTCGAGCCGACCTCCGTCGAGGGCCGACCGGACCGGCTCCAGCGCGCAGTGGCGAACCTGCTCGACAACGCCGCCAAGTTCAGTCCCGAGGGCGCGACCGTAGACGTCGCGCTGCGGGACGGCGAGCTGTCGGTGCGCGACCGTGGCCCCGGAATCCCCGAGGCCGACCTGCCGCACGTCTTCGATCGCTTCTACCGCTCGCTCGACGCCCGCGCCATTCCCGGCTCGGGGCTCGGCCTGGCGATCGTGCGCCAGGTCAGCGAGGCCCACGGCGGCGTCGTCACTGCCGAAGCCGCGGACGGGGGCGGGACCATTTTCCGGCTCAGCCTGCGAGCAAGCGCCCGGCCTGCTGTCCAAGCGGGCGTTGCCAACCCTCGCTGAGCCTGCCGGTGCGCGAGCCGAGCCGCTGAAGCGGGCTCAGGCCGCGGCGGCGGGCACAATTGCGGTGGATGAGGGTGCTGATCGTCGACGACGACCGCTCGCTGCGCGAGGCGCTGCGGCGCGCGCTGGTGCTCGGCGGGTACGACACCCTCTCGGCGGCCAACGGCAAGGAGGCGCTCGCTCGGGTGGCGGACTCCACGCCGGACGCGCTCGTGCTCGACATCGGCCTGCCCGATGTCGACGGCCTGGAGGTGTGCCGGCGCCTGCGCGAGGCGGGCAATCGCGTCCCGGTGCTGGTCCTGACCGCGCGCGACGCGATCGAGGACCGCATTGACGGCCTGGACGCCGGTGCCGATGACTACCTGGTGAAGCCGTTCGACGTCGGAGAGCTGAAGGCGCGGCTGCGCGCGCTGCTGAGACGCAGCGCCGGTGACGAGGTGCCCGATGCGCTCTCGTTCGACGAGCTGCGGCTCGATCCGATCCGCCACGGCGTGAAGGTGCGGGAGGAGTTCGTCGAGCTGAGCCGTACCGAGTACCAGCTGCTCGAGCTGCTCATGCGAAACCCGCGCCGCGTGCTCCCTCACGACCTCATCTACGACCGCGTTTGGGGCTACGACTTCGGGCCCGCGTCGAACGCCCTGCGCGTGTATGTCGGCTACCTGCGCCGCAAGCTCCAGGACGCCGGCGCCCGGCCCCTGCTGCACACCGTGCGCGGCGTCGGCTACGTCCTGCGCGAACCGTGACGCTGCGCACCCGGATCGCGGCGGCGGTCGCGCTTGCCGTGGCGCTTGCCGTGATCGCCGTCGCGATCGCCGTTTATCTGGGCGTGCGCAACGAGCTGCGCGACGAGGTCGACGTGTCGCTGCACGAGCGCGCGGACTCGGTCGCCCGCTACGTGCGCCGCGGCGGGCGGGCGGAAACGGACACGTCCGACTCGTCCGCCCACCCGGAGCGGCTGCCTACCGTGCCGCGGGAGCCGTTCGGCGGCCCGGTGGGGTACGTGCAGCTGGTGCGTCCGGACGGCCGGCTGCTGCGCGGGTCGAGCGAGGGCGACGCCCTGCCGCTGGACCGGCGCGCCCACCGGATCGCGCGCACGGGGTCGGGCGAGGAGCTCGTGGACACGACGGTCGACGGGCTCCACCTGCGCGTGCTCACGCGCGGCCTGGGCACCGCCGGGGCGATCCAGGTGGCCCGTCCCCTGGACGAGGTCGACCGCCAGCTCGATCGCATCCTGCTCGTGCTCGTCTTCGTGGGCGCCGCCGGTGTGGCGCTCGGAGCGGGCCTGGGGGCGATCGTCGCGCGCACGGCGCTGGCGCCGATCGCCCGATTCACCCGGCGGACGGAGGAGCTTGCGGCCGATCCCGACCCATCCGAGCGCATGGAGCCGACCGGCCGCGACGAGCTGACCCGGCTCGCGCGCAGCTTCAACACCACGCTCGACGCGCTCGAGCGGTCCGTGGAGGCGCAGCGCCACCTGGTGGCGGACGCCAGTCACGAGCTGCGCACGCCGATCGCCAGCCTGCGCGCGAACATCCAGACCCTGCAGGAGGCGGATCGCCTCCCCGAGCTCGAGCGCGCGTCGCTGCGAGCGGACATCGTCGAGGAGTTGGACCAGCTGACCGCCCTGGTGGCCGACATCGTGGAGCTGGCGCGCGGAACCAAGTCGGGCGAGCTTGCCGACGACGTGCGCCTCGACCGGATCGTGGAGGAGGTCGCGGACCGCGCGACCGTGCGGACGGGCGACCGGGTCGGCTTCCGGGTGAGCGCGGAGCCGACGGTGGTTCGCGGCGAGCCCCAGCGCATCCAGCGGGCGGTGGCGAACCTGGTCGACAACGCGGTCAAGTGGAGCCCTCCGGGGGGCACGGTGGAGCTCGAGCTGACCGCCGGTGAGCTGACCGTGCGCGACCACGGGCCCGGCTTCGCGGAGGAGGATCTGCCGCGCGTGTTCGAGCGCTTCTACCGCGCCGAGGGCGACCGCGGCCTGCCGGGCTCGGGACTGGGCCTGGCG
>JACCSF010000250.1 GCA_013813135.1 Thermoleophilaceae bacterium
AGGTCGACGTGGCGGTGGTCGGCGCGGGCTTCGCGGGGCTCACCGCCGCCCGCCGCCTTGCCGCCGCCGGCAGGGAGGTCTGTGTGCTGGAGGCGCGCGACCGCGTGGGCGGGCGCACGCTCAACCACCGCATTCAGAACGGCGTGATCGCCGAGGTCGGCGGTCAGTACGTCGGGCCGACGCAGGACCGGGTGCTCGCACTCGCAAAGGCGCTGGGGGTCAAGACGTTCCCCACCTACAACGACGGCGACAACGTCCTCTACCTGAACGGGCAGCTGTCGCGCTATCCGGCGACCCCGGGGCTGTCGCCGGACCCCGATTTCCAGGAGGCGATCCTGACGTCGATCGGCGCGTTCAACGCAATGGCGGCGGACGTGCCCGCGGATGCGCCGTGGAAGGCTCCGAAGGCGGCGGAGTGGGACAAGACCTCGCTCGAGCAGTGGAAAATCCAGAACCTCCAGTCGGCGGGCGCCCGCGCGCTGTTCGACCTCGCGTGCGAGGCGCTCTTCGGCGCCGACCCCCACGAGCTGACGCTGCTCAACGTCCTGGCCTTTACGGCCACCGCGGGCAACGAGAAGACGAAGGGCGACTTCGCGAAGCTGGTCGCGACACCGGGCGGCGCGCAGGAGAGCCGCTTCGTCGGCGGCTCGCAGCGGATCCCGCAGCTCTTGGCGAGGCAGCTGGGCTCGCAGGTGGTGCTCAAGGCACCGGTGCGGCGCATCGAGCAGGCCGGCGGGCGCGTGATCGTCAGCGCAGACGGCCTGGTCGTGGAGGCCCGCGAGGTGATCGTGGCGGTGCCCCCCGCGCTGGCGGCCCGGATCCATTTCGCGCCGGCGCTGCCGAAGGCCCATCTCAAACTGCTCAAGGGCATCGTGCCGGGCCGGCTGATCAAGTGGGAGGCCGTTTACGACCGGCCCTTCTGGCGCGACGCGGGCCTGAGCGGCCAGGCGGTGTCCGAGATGGGCCCGGCCAACACGACATTCGACAACACGCCGCCCTCGGGCAGCCCGGGCATCCTGTTCGGGTTCGTCGGCGGCGACCAGGCGCGCCAATTCGCGCGGCTGTCGCGCTCCGCGCGCCGCGATGCGGTGCTCGGTAACTTCGCCACCTACTTCGGCGACGAGGCGCGCAGCCCCAAGGCCTCCTTCGAGATGGACTGGACGCAGGAGGAGTGGACGCGCGGGTGCCCTGTGGGGCATACACGGACGAATCTGCTGTACCGCTACGGGCACCTGCTGCGCAAGCGCGTAGGGCGCATCCACTGGGCCGGTACCGAGGTCGCCACGTACTGGAGCGGCTACATGGACGGCGCCGTGCGCTCCGGCGAGGTCGCCGCGCGCGAGGTGCTGAGGGCGCTGCGGCGGTGAAGCCCCTCTTCTTCGCGACTCCCGATGAGTTCGGGGCGTGGCTGGAGGAGCACCACGAGACAGCTACCGAGTTGTTGGTCGGCTTCCACAAGAAGGGCTCTGGCAGGCCCAGCATCACCTGGCCCGAGTCGGTCGAGCAGGCGCTGCGCTTCGGCTGGATCGACGGTGTGCGCCGCAGCCTGGGCGACGAGAGTTACACGATCCGCTTCACGCCGCGCAGGCCGAAGAGCAACTGGAGCGCCGTGAACGTGGCCAAGGTCGAGGAGCTCGAGGAGCGCGGTCTGATGGCCCCCGCCGGCGTGCGAGCGTACGAGGCGCGCACGCTGGAGCGCACGGGCATCTACTCGCACGAGCGCCGCGACGCCGCGGTGTTCCCACCCCACTTCGAGGAGCGCCTGCGGGCCAACCCCGCGGCGTGGGAGTGGTTCGAGGGCCGCCCGCAGGGCTACAGGAGCACGGCGACTCACTGGGTGGTCAGCGCCAAGCGGGACGAGACCCGCCTGCGCCGCCTGCAACAGCTGATCGATTGCTCGGCGGAGGGGCGGAACGTGCCGCCGTTGGCGAGATGACCTGCCTGACCCCACTGGACCTTCCGGCGGCGCTAGCCGCGCCCGCCCGACACTCGACGCTAGGGAGGCCCGCATGAGCCGGTTCGAGAACCCGGCCATCGTCACATGTTCGATCTCGGGAGCGGTGGCGAGCCGCGAGCAGTGCCCGGCGATCCCGTACACGCCGGAGGAGTACGCCGCCGAGGCGAAGCGCGCGGTGGACGAAGGCGCCTCGATGATCCACATCCACGCGCGCACCCCTGAGGGCGTGCCCTCGTACGAGGTGGAGGACTTCCGCGCCATCACCGAGGCGATCACGGGCGCCGTGGACGACGTGATCGTGAACTACTCCACCGGCGCGATCGGCGTCCCGGTCGAGAAGCGCATCGAGTACCTGCGCGAGCTGCGCCCGGACGTGGCCGCGCTGAACATGAGCTCGATGAACTACGCGAAGTACTCGGAGCGGCGCAAGGAGTTCGTGTTCAAGGCCGTGTTCGAGAACTCCTTCGACACGATCGTCGAGTTCCTGCCGGCGATGAACGAGCTCGACATCCGGCCGGAGCACGAGTGCTTCGACTCCGGGCACGTGGCCAACCTCGACCCTCTGCTCGACATGGGACTGCTGTCGGAGCCGCTGCAGATCGACTGCGTGATGGGCGTGACCGGCGGGATCCGGCCCACGCCGAAGAACCTCGTTCACATGGCCGACCAGATCCCGGGCGGCGCCGAGGGCCGTAACAACTGGGGCGTGATCGGCATCAGCCGCGACCAGTGGCGCCTGGTGGCCGCGTCGGCGGCGCTGGGCGGCAACGTGCGCGTCGGCCTGGAGGACAACTTCTACCTGCCCGACGGCGAGATGGCTCGCTCGAACGGCGACCTGATCGCCCGAGCGCGGCGGATCCTCGAGGACGTGGGGCGGCGCGTGGCGACCGTCGCCGAGGCGCGCGAGCTGCTCGGCACGCCGCGCCGGATCGCCGCGTGAGCGCGCTCTCCGACCTCAAGGTGCTCGACCTCTCGCGGCTGCTGCCGGGCGGGTTCTGCTCCTTGCTGCTCGCCGACTTCGGCGCCGACGTGCTGAAGGTCGAGGACACCGGCTTGGGCGACTACGTGCGGTGGTCGCCGCCCTACCACGAAGGCGCGGAGGACTCGGCGAAGTCGGCGCTGTTCCTGTCCCTGAACCGCGGCAAGCGCTCGATCCGGCTCAACCTGAAGGAGGAGGCGGGGCGCGAGGTGCTGCTGCGGCTGGTGGGCGAGCACGACGTGCTGCTCGAGTCGTTCCGGCCGGGGGTGATGGAGCGGCTCGGCGTCGGCTACGAGCGGTTGCGCGAGGAGAACCCCGGGCTCGTGTACTGCGCGATCACCGGCTACGGCCAGGACGGGCCCGGCCCGAAGCAGCCGGCTCGGCCGGCAGCGCAGGGAAATCCGTACACGGCGCGGTCGGGCCACGACATGAACTACCTCGGGCTGAACGGCCTGCTGGGGCTGTCGGGCGAAGCGGGCGGCCCACCGGTCCAGGCCGCCGGGCAGATCGCGGACCTCGGCGGCGGTGCGCTGATGGCGGCGTTCGGCATCCTCGCCGCCCTGCGCGAACGCGACCGCAGCGGCGAGGGGCAGCTCGTGGACGTGTCTATGTTCGACGGCTCGCTGGCGTGGCTGGCCATGGTCGCCGCGCGCTACCTGGCCGAGGGACAGACGCCGCGGCGCGGGGACCTCGAGCTTGCGGGATCACTGATCTGTTACCGGCCCTACGCCTGCGAGGACGGGTGGGTGACGCTGGGTGCGCTCGAGCCCAAGTTCTGGCAGGCGTGGTGTCGCGGAGTCGGTCGCGAGGACCTGATCGAGAAGCAGTTCGAGCGCCCGGGCTCCGAGGCGCACGCCGACGTGGAGGCGCTGTTCCTCGAGCGCACGCGCGACGCGTGGCGTGAGTTCGCCTCGCAGCACGACTGCTGCCTCGAGCCCGTGCTCGACCTCGACGAGGCGCTCGACTCCGAGCTGGTGCGAGCGCGCGAGATGGTGGTGCAGATCGACCAGCCCGGTACCGACGGCGTGCGCCTGCTGGGCGTGCCGGTGAAGCTTTCGCGCACGCCGGGGGCGCCCGCGGGGCCGGGTCCCGCGCTCGGCGAGCACACGCGCGAGGTGCTGGCCGGCCTGGGCTACTCGGAGGACGAGGTGGTCGCGCTGCTTGGCTCGGGGGCGGCGGCATGAGCCAGAACGGCCTGCTCAAGATGAAGGAGCTGGCCGAGGCGAGCGGCGTCAGCGCCGGCACGATCAAGCACTACCTGCGCGAGGGCCTGCTGGGCGACGGAGACGAGGTCGTCAAGACCTCGCGCAACATGGCGTACTACCCGCCCGAGTTCGTCGAGCGCATCAGGCTGATCAAGCAGCTCCAGGAGGAGCGCTTCATGCCATTGGGGGTGATCAAGTCGATGCTCGACGAGGACCCTCAGCGCGCCCAGGCGCTCGTGGAGCTGGAGGACCGCATTCTGGAGCGGGCGCTGGCCGGCGAGCGCAAGCGAGTGTCGGCGGCCGAGCTGCGCCGCCGCTACGACATCCCGCGGGAGGTGCTCGAGCGGCTGGCCAAGCTCGAGGTGCTCACGCCCACGTCGCGCGGCTACGGGCAGCGCGACGTGGAGATCGTGGAGGCGATCAGCCGCTTCAGGGCGGGCGGGTACGACGAGCGGATTGGCTTCACCGTCTACGACACCCTGCGCTACAAGCGCGCGCTGGAGGAGCTCGTCAAAGAGGAGGTCCAGGTGCTGATGGACCGCCTGGCCGGGGAGATGGACCCAGACCGCGCCGTCGAGCTGATCGCCGCCGGCACTGAGCCGCTGAACGACCTGATCGCGGCGCTGCACCAGAAGTCGCTCGTGGCCGAGCTGCGCCGCCAGCGCGCGGCGCGCGGCTAGCCGCCGCTCAGTACGTGATCACGGTTCGGATGCCCTCTTGGCGCTCCATCGCCGCGAAGGCGTCGTTTACGTCGCCGAGGGCGACGCGGCGGGTCACCAGCGACTCGAGGTCGAGGTCGCCGCTCAGGTAGCTGTCGACCAGCTCGGGAACGCGGTCGCGCCCCTTGGCGCCGCCGAAGGACGCGCCCGCCACACGCCGGCCGGTGATCAGGAAGCGCGGGATCACCTCGAGCACCTCGCCTTTGCCGGCCACACCGGCGATCGTGCAGAGGCCCCAGCCCATGCGCGCCGCCTCCACGGCCTGGCGCATCACCGCGACGTTGCCGGTCGCCTCGAAGGTGTAGTCGGCGCCGAAACCGCCGGTCAGCTCGAGGATCCGGTCCACGGACTCGGGGCCGCCGAGCAGCGTGTCGGTGGCGCCCTGGGCGCGAGCGTGCTCCAGGCGTTCCTCGGAGAGGTCGATCGCGATGATCCGCTCGGCGCCCGCGAGCCGGCAGCCGGCGACGGCGCCCAGCCCGACCAAGCCGGCGCCGAACACCGCGCAGGTCGAGCCCGGCTCGACCTTGGCTATGTAGAGCGCGGCGCCGATGCCGGTGGTCGCGCCGCAGGCGAGCGTGCAGACGACGTCGAGCGGAGCCTCGGGGTCGACCTTCGCCAGGGCGATCTCCGGTATGACCGCCGCGTCGGCGAACGTGCTCGTGCCCATGATGTGCCGGATGCGCTCGCCGTCGCGGTTGAGCCGGGTCGTGCCGTCGGGCAGGTACCCCTGGTTCTGCCTCTCGCGGATCGCCAGGCAGAGGTTGGTCTTCGGCGACCGGCAGTGGGTGCACTCGCGGCACTGCGGCGAGAACAGCGTCACGACGTGGTCGCCCGGCGCCACCCCGCAGGCCTTGAGCCGCACGCACCTCGCCCGGCGCCGGTCCGTCGAGATCGACGTCCTGGACGACGAGCGGCTTGGCGAATTCCTCGAGTACGGCGGCGCGATCTTCATCGCGGCGGACCCTAACCGCTCGGGCCGGCGCTCAGCCGGTGCGGCGCTTGCGCCGAGTCAGATCCTCCTATCAGCGGTCGGCGAATCCGTCGAGGGCGGCAGGCGGATGTCCGATCAGCGCGCCACTCCGATCCCGGGCCGGCGGCCCGCGGCTGCGACGGTGCGCCGCCACGAGAGCGATCCGGGAGACGCGGGCAGCACGCGATAGTCGGGGTGGCGCACCCAGGTCGGCACGTAGCGGACGCGCTTGGCCTCGACCCGGCGGCCGGTCGCCACGAAGTCGATCAGAGCTATAAGGCCGTCCTGCGCCTCGGCGGGGCAGCACGCGGCTGTCTGGTTCGAGACCAGGTTGCCTTCGCCGAAGACGACGGGCTTGCCGTTCACCCGGCGGATCGGCTGCACCACGTGCACGTGCTGGCCGACGATCGCAGTGATCGCCGGCGAGCGGGTGAGCCGGCGCGCCAGGGCTGCCTGCGACGGCGAGACCGCGTGGCTGTACTCGTCGCCCCAATGGAGGTTCAGGACGACGGCGTCGGCCCCGCGGCGTTTGGCCCTGCGCGCGTCCTCGAGGATGCGTCTCGGGTCGGCCGTGTTCACGCTCCAGGCGTGGGGGACGCTCTGACCGTTCGAGACAGCGGTGAAGGAGAGGAAGGCCACCTTCACGCCCTTCACGTCGACGATCGTCGAGCGGCGGGCCTCCTTCGGCGAGCGAGCGGTGCCGGTGTGGGCTAGGCCGGCGCGGTCGAGGGCTTTCAGGGTCGTGCCGATTCCGTACTGCCCGGCGTCGAGGGAGTGGTTCGAGGCGGTGCTGCAGGCGTCCCAGCCGACCGCGCGGACCGACCGCGCCAAGGCGGGCGGGGTCCGGAAGCTCGGGTAGCCCTGCACCGGGCCGGGGACGAGCGGAGTCTCTATGTGACAGAGAGCGAGGTCCGCGCCCGCGATCCGGCTCCGGACCGAGCGGAACATCGGCCTGAAGTCGTAGCGCGCCCCGCCCCCGTCGACGAGCGCCCGGGCAGCCACGGGCTGATGAATGAGCAGATCGCCACTGGCCGCCACCGTGAACTCCACCCGCTCGGCAGCGGGCGCCGCCAGCTGCTGAGCCCACAAGAGCCCCATCGCTACGAGCGCCGCCTTCACGCCCGCAACGTAGCGCGCGCCTCGGCGCGCCCGGGCGCTTGTCGCAAACACGTAACGCTCACGCGCCCACACGTCACATGGAAGCAGCCAGGATCGAGCCGTGGCCGACCAGTCGAACGTTTTACATCACATAGGTGTAAAAAAGTCGATTCGCCCGGCTGCGGGCACGGGCGTCGACGCGGCGATCGCGGAACGCGGAACTCGCGGAACTCGCGGCATGGGGTGGTCGCCCGCAGGCAGCTGCTGGAGCTCGGGCTGGGCCGGGGCGCGATCACCCGACGGCTTGAAACGAGGCGGTTGCAACGCATTCACCGGGGTGTCTATGCGGTAGGGCACCGGCAGCTCACGCGGACCGCATGGTGGATGGCCGCCGTCCTCGCGTGCGGGGCAGGCGCGGTGCTGAGTCATCGCTGCGCGGCGGCGCTCTTGGGCATCCTCGAGGGCTGGCCTGCGACGGTGGATGTCAGCGTGCCGCGACAGCTGAGGTCACGCGACGGCATACGAGTCCGGATGGCGTTCATTGCCGACGACGAGTGGACAATCGAAGCCGGCATCCCGGTCACGACCGTCACCCGCACACTGCTGGACCTCGCCGCCATCCTCCAGCTCCATGAGCTCAACAGGGCACTCGAGCGAGCCGAGGCGCTACGGCTTTCCGATGCGACCCCCTTGGTCGCTCTCATCACGCGCTACGCAGGCCGCCCGGGGACCGGCAAGCTGAGGGCGGCACTCGAACAAGGACCGCTCCGCGCGGTCATCACCAAGAGCGAGCTCGAACGCCGCTTCCTCACCTTCGTCGACAAGGCCGGCCTGCCCCGCCCCGAAGCGAACGTGTGGCTTCAGATCGCCGGCGAGTGGATCGAAGTCGACTGCGTTTGGTCCCAACAGCGGGTGATCGTCGAACTGGACAGCCGCGCCTACCACCAGACCGGCGCGGCCTTCGAGCGCGACCGCAAACGGGACAGACGCCTCCAAGCGGCCCGCTGGCGGCCGGTCAGGATCACGGATAGGGCGCTGCGGGAGGAGCCCCACGCCTTGGCCGCTGATGTTCTCGCCCTGCTCAGGGCTCCCGCTGCGCGAGCGCCACCCGCTTGAACTGCGCAAACGCGGGCTTCTCCGTGACGCTGCCGTCCGGCCCCAGCACCCGCAGTCCCGAGAAGTCGAACGGGTTCGCGTGGTTGCTGTCCGTGGAGATCCAGTTCTCCCAGAAGATGCGCTCGATGCCGAGCTTGCGGCGCTCGCGGATCAGCAGCGGCAGCGCTTGGGCCAGGCGGGCGGCCTGGTCCGCCGGCGTCGTTTCGAACGGCGCGGGCTCACGCCCCGGGCGCTTGCCCGACGACCACGTGACCTCGGTCAGCCACAGCGGCCGCTCTGCGTCGCCGTCGTCGCGCAGCGCCTTGCGCGCCAGCTCGACGATGCGCAGCACGTTGCGCACCTCGTAGGTGTATGGGTGGATCGCCACGACGTCGAAGACTCCCTTTCCGCCCGCCCGGTAGACGGTGGCGATCGACTCCCAGGAGCGGTCGGCGAATCCCGCCATCACCACGAGCGCGCCCGGGTCCTCATCCTTGATCGCGACTCGTGCGGCTCGCGCGAGCCGCACGTAGTCGCGCGCGTACGGCTGGTCCGACCAGTAGTGCAGGTGATCCGGCTCGTTCCAAATCTGCCATGCGCGGATCGGCTGCTCGGGAAGATCGGGGTGCTCGGTCCAGAACGACCCGTCGGGGCCGTAACGGCCGACCAGCGCGCGCAGGAAGCTTGCGTAGGCGTCGGTGCCGGCGGGCGGCGAGTTGGGCAGCTTGGGGTGCTCCGCCGCCCACGCGGGGCTCCCTACGACGATGGGGAGCAGCTCGATTCGCGCCCGCGCCGCGGCGGCGACCAGGGGATCGGTCGCCTCGAAGCTCGGTGGCGCCTCCGTGGGCTGCGCGCGGTGCCAGTAGAAGGGTGCCCGCAGCGTGGTCACGCCGCTCGCCTGCATCGCCCGCACCTCCGCCGCCAGTGGCGCGCCCTGGTCCAGCAGCGCTCCGCTCGTCACGCCGAGCAGCGGCTGCGGCCGCGCCGGAGCGTTGTCGTCGTCCGAGGAGTCACCGCCGCCGCACGCCGTGAAGGCGAGGCAGGCGGCCAACCCCGCTGCTACCAGCGTACGTCGTGCCACTCCATTACACCGTAGCCCGACTCCAGCTCGAGCCCCCCCGGTAGGGCGCCGGAGAACGAGCCGAACGGCTGGCGGTAGTCGCTGCGAATCACCAGCCGATTGGTGTGGTCCTCGCGCGCGCTCCATTCCGAGAAGCGCAGCTCTCCGACGGTCGACAGGTCCGCCGCAAACGCCTGAGGCGCGACCTCGTGCGGTTCCCCGTCGACCCACACCGTGCGCTCGCTCTCACGGGCGGCGTCGTGCACGCCGTCGACGAAATTCCAGGCAACCGCCCGGCCGTCGCGCGAGCGGCCGATGCCGGCCGACCAACGCCAGGTCGTACGGCGCGCGTGGTAGCCGGCCGACTCGTCCACGAAGCCGAGCGGGCCCTCGACACGAAACTCCCGCCCGGCCACACGCACCGTGCCCGAGACGTGGATCCCGGCCTGCTTGCGCGTCCAGATGTACGAGCGGCCATGCGGCGAGACGACCTCGACGCCGGGCCCCTCGTCGAGCGAGATATCGATGACCTCGGCGTCGACGCGCGAGCCCTCGAACAGCCGCCCGTCCGGCAGGGCCACCGCCCACCAGCGCTGCGGCACCCCGGCGATGCGCGCGTCACCCACGCACAGCATCAGCTCCGGCCCGTAGACGCCCACGTAGCGCCAGCGCTTCAGCGGCCGTCCGCGGCGCAGCGCCGGCATCCGTTCCGGCGGCAGCGGCAGGTCGAGCGCGCGCACGGCGTCGCCCCGGATTGGCAGCGTCGGCATCGCCGCGCAGTACACTCCAGATTGACTAGTCAGTCAACGCCTGGGGGGAGCGCTGTCTTGCGGGCCGCGACCGTGCAGCTCCAATCGACGAATGACCGGGACCGCAACCTCGCGGCTGCGGATCGCCTGACGCGCGCCGCGGCTGCCGACGGGGCCGAGCTCGTCGTGCTGCCCGAGCGCCTCGACCTGCGCGGCACGGCGGAGGACTACGCGGCCGGGGCGGACACGCTCGACGGCCGCCCCGTCGCGTGGGCGAAGGAGACGGCGCGGGAGCTCCGCATCGACCTGGTCGCCGGCTCGATCGCCGAGCGCCGCGAGGGCCACGAGCGTGTGGCGAACACCTCCGTACACGTCGGCCCCGACGGTGACGTCAAGACCGTCTACCGCAAGATCCACATGTTCGACGTCGAGGTAGGCGGTGTCGAGTACCGCGAGTCTGAGCACTCCGAGCCGGCCGACGAGATCGTGCTGTCAGAGACCGCCGGCGGCGTCGGGTTGGGTCTCACCATCTGCTACGACCTGCGCTTCCCCGAGCTCTACCGCATCCTCGCCCTGCGCGGCGCCCGCATTGTGACCGTGCCGGCGAACTTCACCAGGGTCACCGGCGAGGCGCACTGGGAGGTGCTCCTGCGAGCGCGGGCGATCGAGAACCAGGTCTTCGTCGTCGCCCCCGGCCAGGGCCGCGGGCCCGGCGCCGAAGGCGACAGCTACGGCAACTCGATGATCGTCGACCCCTGGGGCGAGGTGCTGGCGCGGGCGGGCGGAGAGGGCGAGTCCTTCGTCGCGGCGGACCTGGACCTGGCCCGCCAGGACGAGATCAGGAAGAAGCTGCCGAGCTTGTCCAACCGCGTCGCCGGCGCCTATCGCTGGCCCGAGGAGGCGAGGGTCTGATGGCCACCGCCGCGAAGCCCGGCGCCGTCGACAAGCGCCGCCTCATCCTCGACGCGGGAGTGCGGGTGTTCGCCAGGCGCGGCTTCCACCACTGCCGCGTATCGGACGTCGCCGACGAGGCGGGCGTGGCCTACGGGCTCGTCTACCACTACTTCCGCTCCAAGGAGGAGATCCTCAACACGCTCTTCCTCGAGCGCTGGCAGATCATGCTCGACGCGATCGCCGAGATCGACTCGCGCGAGCTGCCGGCACGCGAGAAGCTGTACGGGGTCGCCTCCTTCATCATCGACTCCTACCGCCACGATCCCGACCTGATGAAGGTGATCATCGTCGAGGTCACCCGCGCTGCGAACTCGTTCGGCGCCCTCCACCTGGACAAGATCCGCGAGGCCTATCTGGGCATCGCCGGGATCGTCGAATCCGCGCGCGAGCAGGGTTCGTTCAAGTCGGGCATCCCGTCGGAGTTCGCGGCCATGTGTTTCTACGGAGCGATAGAGCAGCTGCTCACGGCATGGATCTTCGAGGTCCTGCCGCGCACCGACGAGGAGTACGAGGGAGCCAAGGGGCTGGTCGTGGAGGCGATCTGCGGCGGGCTGGAGTCCGTGCAGAACGGCGCCGCTTCCCCGTCTGCTTGAATCCGCCGCCAATGCAGAACGACTTGACGAAGCGACTGATGTGGGGCGGCCTGCTGGCGGGGGTGGGGGCGCTCACCTCGATCGTCGCGAACAGGCTCGCCACAGAGATCTGGACGCGGGTCTTCAAGGAGGACCCGCCGGTCGGCTGATGGCGGACGAAGAGGTTCCGAACCAGGGAGCAACGGGTAGCCGTCCGCTCGGTGAGACGCCTCTGACCGTTGAAAGCGACAGCGACCCGTTTGCGGAGCGCCCCGAGGCGTTCGTCGGCGCCGCGTTCGCCGGCGGCCTCGCCCTCGCTCTGATCCTGCGAAAGTTGGCCCGATGACCGGCAACGGGATGCCCCCCAAGAACAGCGCCGAGAAGAATCTGGGCGACATCGTCTCGGAGGTCTCCGAGAAGGCGTCGCTGCTCGTGCGCCAGGAGATCGACCTGGCCAAGGCCGAGGTCTCGGGCAAGATCTCCAAGCTGACAAAGGGCGCCGCGGTGGGCGCCGCCGCGGGGGTCTTCCTGATCTTCGGCGTGACGATGTTCTTCCACGGGCTCGCCTGGTTTTTGGATGATCTCTTCAACTGGGAGGACTCCGTGTGGGCAGGCTTCGCGGTGGTCACCGGCGCGCTCTTCCTGGTCGGCATCCTCGCCGCCCTGTTCGCGCTGCGGCTGTTCAAGAAGGGCTCGCCGCCCACGCCCGCCATGGCGATCGAGGAAGCCAAGCGCACGCGCGCCGATCTCGAGGCCCAGTCGGTCCAGCGCGACCAGCTGGAGAGGAGCAAGAGCTGATGCCGTCACAGAGCCCCGAGGCGATCCGCGCGTCGATCGAGGAGACCCGTCGGGAGCTGGCCTTCTCGGTCAACGACCTGCGCTCGAAGGTGGCCGAGCTGACGGACTGGCGCCGGCAGCTGGCCGAGAACCGCCGCGGCGCGCTGGTCGGGGCCGCGGTGGCCGGCTTCGTGGTCGGCGGCGGGGTCGCCGCCACCTTTTCGCTGATCACCCGCCGCCGTCGCTGACGCCCGTGGCCACCGTCTCCTCGCCGTAGAGCCGCTTGTGCAGGACCGCGGCGATCGCGCCTGCCGGGATCGGCAGCCAGAAGGAAACGAGCCGGTAGGCGAGTGTCGCCACCACCGCCGCGCCCGTGGGCACTCCGGCGAGCACGAGCGTTCCGGTCAGGCCGGCCTCGACGAACCCGAGCCCGCCGGGAGTCAGCGGCAGCGTTCCGAGGAACTGTGCGGCGCAGAAGGCGAGCAGCACGGTGGAGGGGCGCGGATCCACGTGCACCGCCGTGAGTGCCGCCAGCAGGGTGAGATAGTCGAGCACCCAGCGGCCGGCTGACAGCAGCAGCGCCTGCCACCAGGTTCGACCCAGGACATCGCGCACGGCGTCGCGCTCGCGCAGAAGGCGCTTCGGCAGACCGGTCAGCGGCACGCGCTTGCGCTGGAGGCGGCCGCGCAGCGACTGTGCCGCCCGACCGACCGCCAGCAGCGGGCGGTCCCAGAGCATCGCCGCGGCGCCCGCCGCGCAGAGCAGGACGAACACGACACCGCCGATCAACGCCGCCCGGCCGAGCCCCGGATCGACTGGAGTGCCGAACAGGACGGGCGGCAGCGCGAGCAGCGGTAGCGCCAGCAGGATGCCGAACACCAGGACCGAGGAGGCGGTCATGCCCGACGCCGCCTGGGCGGCCGGCACACCGCCGCGCGCGAGCATGGCGTACTGCATGGCCCCGGCAGCGGCGACGCCGCCCGGCACCACCCGCCCGAACGCGTTCGAGGCGAGCTGGGAGGTGATCACCGGTCCCCAGCGCTTCGCGCGCATCGCGATCTTCTGGACCGCCCACATGCAGGCGTAGCTGCCGATCTGCAGCGCCACCATGGCGATCCACCAAAGCGGGTTGAACTCGTCGAGCCGGTCGTAGGCGCCGAACACCTCGAGCAGCGCGGGGGCGAGCAGGTAGAGCGCGACCGCGGAGATCGCGAGCAGGACCCCGCGCCGCGCGAGAGTTCCCGGGCTCATGCCGGGGAGAGGCTAGGGCCTCGCCTACGCCGGCGCCGGATCGGGCGGCGCGGACGGAGGGGCAGGCGGTGGCGGAGCAGCGGGCGGCGGCTCTGGCGGCGGCGGCTCCGGCGGCCGCGGCTCCGGCGGATGCGCCTTGATGCTCATCGTGCGCAGGTCGACGTACTCGCGCAGCAGGATTTGGAGCGAGGCGGCCACGGGGATCGCGACGAGCGCCCCGATCACCCCGAGCAGGGTCGCCCCGAACAGCACCGCGACGATCGTGATGAAGGGATGCACCTTCACCGTGCGCTTCTGGATCTGCGGTTGGATCAGGTGGTTCTCGAGCTGTTGGTAGCCGATCGCCCAGACCGCCCAGATGATTGTCGTGGTCGGGAAGTCCACGAACACCGTGAAGACCCCGATCAGGACGGCGGCGATCGTCGCGCCCACCAGCGGTATCAGCGAGAACAGGCCGGCGATCACCGCGAGCGGCCCGCGGAAGGGCACGCCCAGGATCAGGAGCACGATGTACGTCAAGACCCCTGCGATCAGCGCGATGGTGAGCGCGCCGGCCACGTACCCGGCCACCGCCTCCGCCATGCGGTCGAGCGAGCGGCGCAGCCGAACGCGCTGATCGGGTGGTCGCATGCCGATGATGGCGTCGACCCACACCCTTCCGCTGCCGAGCAGGAAGGCCGTCAGCACGAGGATCGTGATCAGCGCGAACGCGGAGCTGACGATGCCGAAACCGACGTCACGCAGCGTGCCCGCCGCTCCTCCGAGGCGTCCTGGCAGCTTGCCCGCCTCTTTCTCCAGCTGCGTCGTGATGTCGTAGTCCTCGTTCAGCTCGCGCAGGCGCTCGTTCTCCTTGACGAACTTGGTCACGTCGCGCGAGTACTGCGGGACGTTGTCGGCGAACTTGTTGGCCTCCGTGACCATCGGCGGCACGATCAGCGCGATCAGCAGCAGCGGGACCGCCAGCAGGCCGAGGTAGACGACCGTGATCGCGAGGCCGTGCCGCATCCGGCGGGCGAGCACGTTGACCGGTGGCGACAGCGCAAGCGCCAGGAACGTCGCGATCAGCAGCCACCCGATCGGCTTGCGCAGCAGGTAGAGCACGTAGAGCGAGATCGCCACGCATACGACGGTGAGCACGATCCGGACGATCTGCCTCGCGGAGAGGGCCATCAGGGCGGTATTCGCCCCGCTTGGTGTGCCTCCTACCGGAGGAAGTGCGCCGGCAGGCCGCCGGTTCCGAGCAATCCGGGACCGGTGTGGGCGGCGAGCACCGGGCCGATCTCGCTGACGATCGTCGGCTCGGAGCCGAACAGCTCGCGTATGCGCTCCTCGAGCGCGCCTGCCTGCTCGGGCGCGTTGATGTGCTGGACGCACCAGGCGTCGGCGCCCGAATCGCGGCGCTGCTTGGCGTAGTCGACCATCCGCTCGAACGCGCGGCCGCTGGTGCGCACGCGCTCGATCGGGGTCATCTCGTTCTCCACGGTGAGGATCGGCTTGACCTTCAGCGTCGAGCCGATCCAGGCGCTGGCGGCGCCGATGCGCCCGCCGCGGCGCAGGAACTCGAGCGTGTCGACCGCGAACCACATCTTCAGCTGCTTGCGCGCCTCGACCACGTGGGCCGCCACCTGCTCCGCGCTGGTGCTGTCACGCGCCCCCTTGACGGCGGCGAGGACCATGAACCCGAGCCCGCCCGCCGCGGTGGTCGAGTCGATCACCTGGATACGCTCGCCGCCCTTGCCCTCGCGCTCGAGGGCTTCCTTGGCCTGCCGCGCCGACTCGGGGGTGCCCGACAGCCCGCCCGAGATGTGGACCGAGACGATCTCTCGCCCGTCGGCCAGCAGCGGCTCGTAGGCGGCCCGGAAGTCGCCCACCGAGGGCTGGGAGGTGGTGGGCAGCGCCTCCGCCCCGCGCAGCTCCTCGAAGAACGCGTCGTAGTCCGTGATATCGGTCTCGGGCACGGTGCGGTCGCCGCCGAAGACGACGTACAGCGGCACCACGGTGACCCCGTGCTGCTCGGCGACGCCGGGCGGGAGGTAGGAGGTGCTGTCGGTTACAACCGCGACTTGGCTCATGGCGCGCGGCAGCCTACTCCGATGGCTGGCTAACCTCTCGCCACTTGGCCTCGGTCCTGGTCACCGGCGCGACTGGCTTCATCGGCTCCCACGTGGCCCGGCTCGTCGCCGAGCGGGGTGACGACGTGGTGCTGGCGGTGGAGGGCGGCTCGCCGGATGCGGCGATCGCGGACCTCGACCTGAAGCGCGTGAAGTGCGACGTGCGCGACCGCCGCGCCGTGCGACGGGCGCTGCGCGGCGTCGAGCGGGTGTTCCACTGCGCAGGCGTCACGTCGGTGCGCCCGCAGGACGCAGAACGGCTGTTCGACGTGAACGTGCGCGGTACGAAGATGGTCATGGAGGAGTGCCTGCGTGCGGAGGTGGAGCGCGTCGTCTACACGTCGAGCGCGGCCGTGGTGGGCCCGGCGGCGCACGGCAAGGCCGCCGACGAGACGCAGCTGTTCACCGCCGGCCGGCTCGGGATCCCGTACGTGAACTCCGTGCACGAGGCGGAGGTGGAGGCGATGCGCGTGGCCGCCCGCGGCCTGCCGCTCGTGTGCGTGAACCCGGCCATCTGCTTCGGTGCGGGCGACCACCTGCTCACCTCGACCAGGCTGGTGCGCTCGTTCCTGCTCGGGCGCATCCCGGTGTACACGGAGGGAGCGATCTCGGTGGTGGACGTGCGCGACGTGGCCGAGGGGCACCTGCTCGCCGACCTGCGCGGCCGGCTCGGGGAGCGCTACATCCTCGGCGGGCGCAACTTCACGTTCGACAGGCTGTTCGCCGACCTCAGCCGGCTGTCGGGGATCGACCCGCCGGTGAAGCTGCCGCCGGCGGCCGCACGAGCCGCGGCGGGGCTGCTCGCGTCCGCGGGCCGCGCCTGGC